>JAEUSO010000049.1 GCA_016788605.1 Candidatus Kapaibacterium sp.
CGGCATCAACCGCGATATTACGGTAAAGGCGGCGTTCAGCTTTAAAACCGTCAGTGATGCATCCAACCCGAATCCCCGGCTACAACACTATGGCGATGCAAATGCAGTGACAGACATAGGAGCGACGGTAAAGTACTACGGCAAGGGGAACGTAGCGATTGACTGGTTGCGGATAACAACACCCGAAACGGATGAGATACTGTGCGGATACAAGGATACGTTGCTGTGGAAATGCATACGAGTGACGATGGATACGATTATGCGCAGAAATAATGAAGGACATGTATCGCGCCTGTGCGGATTCTACGGTGCAGACGAACCGCAATACGAGCATATCCTCGCACAACAGTACTACAACAATGCTCTTAACGGTCGGCTTACATATAAAGGCGGCGGGAATACATTAACACATTATGCGGTGAACATGAAGTTGCCGTGGCGCGAAGCCCACTGCGGCGTACATATACGATCACCTAACCCTTGCTACCCGTCCACATCCGTACGGTATTCTTGGCTCGGTATTCCTGATTCTGCTACGAGGGCACAAGAATCTGTAAGGATAGGAAAATTTGATGTATCACATAAGTGGGGATGTAATTACGACATGCAGAACCATTCACACACCTATGATAGCACACGCGGTGATTCTTATGAAACATTTATCGGGGTATTTCCAAGTGTCTCCAAAATCATGAAGAAGGACTCTGCAGACGGCAGATATTTTAAAAATTTTGTAAACGACGACTTCTCACTATCCAACCCTGACAATGCGGATTACGCTGGACCGTTGGTTTCAATTGAAGGTGGAGTTTACAAACATTGGCGGTATGGATTGCTCTATGAATCACAGCTATGGTGGGAGATGTCGGCTGTCGTATATGACTGGAATATGGGATGGGATTTTGCAAACAAGCTGAATAGGAATGCCTATTGCAAAAACACACGTTGGTACACAGGCGAGGAATTACGATTTGAATTATTGTTCCAAGTTGGCATTGGTGCAAAAGGACTCACATACGACAGGTTTTACTCTGATAAAATCGATACTTCAGTAGTAAGTGGATTTCAATCAGGTGCTATGGTAGGAGACCTGAGTACGTTTCAAGGTATGAATGCTGATTCAGTACTTATGACTGATCTTGGTGGCTCGGATTTTCTGCCGGAAAATGAGCCGACAACTAACCTCACGCATTTTATCACGCGCGATTCAACTGCCAAATATCAAGGAGTGAAGCCGTATCGTATTTACTTAGGGCGTAAAACATTACGTCGAGAAATAGTTAAGATTCATGACTTTGTTTATCATAACGAAAGCACGATTATGAAGATGAAGTTGCACTCATGGTTTGCAAAAGGATACTATATACGTGAGAGCGGTGATACTGCTGCTTTCAAGCGGATCATGAAACTTGACACGTCCAAAATCCTACTGCGTCCGGTGAACCGTATTAAACCAAACGGGACTCCGTATTACGAGGATAGCGACTCGACATTCTACGACATTACGCTTCACACATTGAAGGGGATATCATTAGATTCACAGTTTGTGATGTCAGTTCATAACCGCCGCACCGCACCGTTCCTAATCCGCAGCGATACGCTTCGCAACTTTAGTGCAGCGGTGCAACCCACCTTCGTTACAACAGCCGAATATGATTCGATGCTTGCGCTAAATCCTTCGCTGAAATATGCACAGGTAGGCAGCCGCGAAATCACAATCCCGTTTTCCTACCGCCACCCCGACGGCAAATCGCGCTTGCTTCGGATTCAGGAACTGACCAAGGACTCAGTGACAAAAGGTATTGACACCGTTCTCTGCCGCGACTGTCCGCTTGTTGCCAACTACCAACCGGGCGAAGGAAAGTTCTTCCGCGTGACGGTGCTGCCGCCCGCACAGCGCGCTCTTGATTCCGGTATTGTGAGCTTTACCTCGCAGCGCAAACTTGTTGCGTATCCTGTATTGGAGGATTACAACCCGAGCACGCTTGAGCCGATCTACGACCCCACACATGTGCGATACCATTGTGTATATCACAAACTCGATTCCGTCGGCAGGGACACGACAACAGGCGCAACCATCCGGCGCAACCGCGTGTATTACAAACGCTCGCGGATTATAGAGCGATGCTCGCCCGTTGATGTGTTGCCCGCAAACCTTTCCCTGCCCGATGATGTGTGGGAAGCCACGCGCGTCCTTAGCGATACTCTGTTTATGTTCAACCCGCAAGGAGACCCGACGGGTGTTCTCGCTGACGTAGAGGCGGCATTCCCGACGATTGTTGTACGTTGGGATAAGTCCACATTGGCAAGTTATTGTTATGTGGCGTATGATGCGCGGCATCGCGGCACGATTGGCAACGACTGGATGGAATACATCGGCGAATGCCAGTTCCCTGACAATGATTGCTCAAATCCGCTCCCCTTTGTCCTTGACGCTAAACAAGTTCAGGGCGGGATTGATTTTCTTGAGCGTGGACATCCGACGGTTAATGCCTCGGACGAACGGAATTTCTATGCGTACTCGCATTCCAATCTTGGCATTGTTGTGCTGACGCGAACGCCATCGCCTGCCATACCTTCACGAATCGGGGTACTTCGTGAACGAATCAGCCGCTACCAGCCCCGGTTGGTTGATTCCGTCTTTAAGCGCGATTGCGGGCATCCCTCGATGAACACATACAGCAAGCCGGGTGTACCGGGTCGCAATGAATGCGCCCTTGTGTGGGATGAGAAAAACATTGAGATTGATTCGACCGACCAGAATTGGGATGCCCTGCGCCACAACCGCAATATCTATTACACATCGGTTCGCATGACAAATAGCGGTGGTCTTGGATACCGTATTGCTTTCTTTGTGCCACCGGCGATAGTCAGTAATTCGGGTGGTGTTGAAATGGACATGGGGTATCCGAACATCATTCGCGTCAGCACACAGATAACACAGGTGCGGAATTTCTCGGAACACCGGATTCCATGTGTTGACCGGATGCGTCGTGTGCATACGCCGCTTGATACCATCAACGACGATGTGATAACTTGGGAGGCGAGGAATCCGACGTGTTTCGGTACGAACCAATGCGGCGGGGCATTCTTTATGTCGTTGCGGACGTACGACCCGCCCGATCCGGGTGTTGATTCCATCCGCTCGTACTGGCACGGCTCGATATTCAGTATGCAACAGCCAATCGTCAATGCCTCGCTTGTGTCGAGCGGCAAGTGGGTCGGTGCATATCACGACAGCGACATGATAGCAAACCTCGGGTTGCCGTCACCAGACCGCGGCGGTCACATTGTCCGCAACTTTACGGGCTTCGGCGGTCCGTTTGTGGAATACAACAATGGTGTTGTTCCGCAGCTTGCAGCACAGCAACTCCTGAACAACAGCGACCAGTTTAAGGTGGTACGGAGGGTGATGAATCCCGCGCCTGTGGCAGGCGTGCTGAATCCCGTGCTGCTTTCGTCGGCGGATTACCTGCTCAAGTCGGCTGCCGATGATGAAACGCCGTGGTATCTGATGCGCGGATATGCCGACGGCACCGGACGTTTCGCATTGGTTGATGCGGCTGATAAATCAACAACGGAATCATTCGCCGCACGAACGCCAGAGCCGCGCCGTGAAGGAGTTTCACCTGATACGGTTGCCACACAATGGTTCAGGGTTCAGTCGGTCAAGAACCTTGATTACTTTATCGTTGGTTCGCCTCCGGCGGGAATGAAATGCTACTACCAGAACCGCAGGACGATGGACGTTGTGGAAGTGGATATGAGACGCATGGTACGGCTCAGGAACAAGGAACTCGTCAAGATAAAATGCTTAGTTCGGAACGGAGGAGGTGACGAGTATAGGATGATTCTGACAAAGCCAAGCCGAGACGCTGCAATCGTAGAAGACATCTACCTTGGCGACGCACAATCATACATGCCCAAGTTGGCACAAGAGAATGACACGGAAGCATTGGAGATTGATGTTTCCCCGACACTCAACCTGACGGGACAGCAACTGCTCCACGCCTATCCAAATCCCGCAACGGATAATGTGGAGGTTGTGCTCTCGCCCGTTATAGACCGTTTGCGGTCGGTACACGCGCCGGTGCTGCTTGATGTGGTGGATGCACGCGGCGAGGTGGTGATGTCGTTGCAGCACAGCGCGGGCGGCACAGCGACACTGAACACAAGCGGACTTGCAAGCGGCGCATATACGATACGCTGCTCGTGGCTGACCGCCGACATGGCACGAAAAACAACAGCAACGCATATCATCATCAGCAGGTAGATAACGGAATTCATATTCAATCAAGCCGCTCTGGTACTACAATCGGGGCGGCTTTTGTTTATAGGCAACGGCATTCTCAGAAAGCATAACGCAAGAACGCTTGGGTGGAAGCGGACTACGCTTTCCGGCAGGTGGCGGGTGATGGTGGAAACGGTTGGTTCGGTGCCGGATTATAGAACGATATAATTAGAATGAAAAAGGCGGCACGTTGGTACGTCCCGCCGTATGAATACCTGTCACATTTCATCAACCTATCCGCGCTCGATGGTGTAGCCGTCTTTCGTGTCTTTGAGGGTGTATCCGGCGGCGGTTATCTCGGCGCGGAGTGCGTCGGCGGCAGCAAAGTCGCGTTGCTTTTTGGCGTTCAGCCGCCGCTCGGCAAGGGCAAGTATAAATTCAGGAATAACCTCTGCTTCCTCGGCGGGTCGTTCGCCGATATGCCAGACGGCAAAGATTCCGTTCAGCTCTTCCAGAAAGGCAAGCATTGCCAATCGTGTTTCGGCATTGTATGATGCGCCGTCCGCTTTGTTGATGAAACTGAATATCTGTGCCAACGCTTTCGGTGTGTGGATGTCGGTTGCAAGTTCGCCGAAGACGGCGTCACGCAGCGCGGCAACATCGGCACTCTGCGTTCCCGCCGCCGACCAGACATCGTAGATAAATTCCTGCACACGCATCCTTGCTTTGCGCGCAGCGGCTATGCCGTCGAACGTGAAGTTATAGACCGAAGCATAGTGCGCCGAGAGCATGGCAAACCGTATGTCGAGTGCGTCGAGTCCTTGCGAGGTGAGGTCGTGGAGTGTAAAGAAATTGCCGAGCGATTTGCTCATCTTTTTTCCTTCCACTTCAAGGAACTCGTTGTGGCACCAGAACTGTGCGGGTTCAACACCGTAGCCCGCTTTGCTTTGGGCGATTTCATCCTCGTGGTGCGGGAATCGCAAGTCCACGCCGCCTGTGTGGATGTCGAACGGAACATCGAGCAACACCTTGCTCATTGCCGAGCACTCGATATGCCAGCCCGGGCGACCGGGGACGTTCACGCCGTCAATCTCGAAATCCCACGACGGTTCGCCGTCCTTTGCACCTTTCCAGAGAACAAAGTCGCTGACGCTGTCGCGCTCGTACTCGTCGGCATCAATGCGAACACCTTCGCGGAAGTTCTCGGCATCCACCTTGAAGAGTTTGCCATAGGTATCTGCACGCTGCCACGCAGTCAGGTTGAAATACACGCTGCCATCGGCAACATATGCGAAACCGCGTTGGTGAATAAGCCGGATGAGGTCTTGCATTGCAGGAATATAGTCCGTTGCGCGGGGCATTGCAATCATGTGGCTACGGAGTATCCCAATAGTGGCAATATCCTCGATAAACCGCGCCTCGTAGTATTGCGTGTAGGCGGCAAGATTATGCTTGGGGTCGCTTGTATGCTTGCCCATGCCGGAATGCCAGCGTTCGCCGCCATCGGTGCTGTTGCGAATTGTCTTGTCGTCAATGTCGGTGATGTTCATCACCCAGCGAACATCATATCCGCCAATCACCCGCGCCGTGCGTTGCAAAACATCGGCAAAGAGGAACGCCCTCATGTTACCGATATGGGCGCGGTCATAGACCGTGGGTCCGCATGAGTAGATGCTGACAGTTCCATCCTTGACGGGATTGAGTTCTTGAATTGATTTACTAAGCGTGTTATAGAATGAGAGTCGCATCGTGAGTGTCCGTCACTTTGTGTGATTGTTCTGTGAATTGAGAGAGTGCGGGAAAACCAAAGGTGCGTGAGCGCGTTCTGTAGCGGCTCACCAAGCAGGTGTCAGCGGCTGCAACATCGTTGCGCCGGAGTATGTGCAGGAGAGGTAGCGGGTGTGTATTGTTTGGTCTGTATCATGGTGCAATCTAACGGGCGCACACGGAATGGCAATAGCGCATCATTCTCTATGTAACATCCGAACAAGCGTTCCGCCCGAACTATTGCGAAGCGAAAGCATATAAACACCCCGTGCAAGTCCGCTGCAATTCAAGCGGAGTGTTTCACCCGCTTCGAGGGTAACACCGCGTGTTTGGTCGGTGCATTCTTCCTCGCCGAGAAGATTGATGATTCGTAGCAAGGCAACAGGTTGCATTGCTGTCATACTCAGAGTGCCTGTTGCGGGATTCGGATAGAGGAGCACGCTTGTCTCCATGTCATCATCAACATGCGACGCTACGGGAAACTCGACCGCGCCCATCGAACGTGGCGTATTGTATCGCGCATTATTAAAATCATATACCGGCTCGGCTGATGTTGGCTTGCCCGCCTTGAATGCAGGCGATGATTGCGTAATTGCAAATGATAGTGTATCGGTGAACATCGGATCTTTATTCAGGATTCGGGTCGGCTCGACGACAGGTGTGTTGGGTCCCGTCCACATCGGGTTATCAGGATTAAACCAAAGATTGTACTCGAAGGTGAATGTTTCGGGAGCGGTGTTTGCACCGACATTGATTGCAACCGTTCCCGTATTGCCAAGCACGATGATATTGTTCCGCACGCTGTTATTCCCGCATGGTAAAAATCCGGTTTCGGTTGTCTCTTGTAAAATGCGGAACGCCCAGCGTGTCGGCTTGTAGAATGTGTTGTTATGAACACTGCAATCCACCGCACCGACAAATGCAATCGGTGTTACCGAGCCGGTGAAGATGTTGGCAGTAACGCTGATATTCTTTGCTTCGTACAGTGCGCCAAGCGGACGGAAGAATTGCAGCCCCGTCGAGCCGCCGACATTGACCGCACGCTGTCCGCAGTTGATAAACCTGTTTGCATGAATCGTGATTTCCGACGTAGCACCCTTTGCTTGAATTGCATTCGAACCGGCGTTCTCGAACCGGTTGTTGGTGAATGAACCGCGATGGCATCCGACCATGTCAATCATCGAACCGCCCTCCGAGCCATTGCGAAACGTGCAGCGTGTGATAGTGAAATCATCTATTCCCGATAGTTTCAGTTCGTCGTTATTACCTGTTGCATTCATGCTTCGCCACTCGCAGTTTTCGATATGCAGATGATGCGTCGGTGTGTTGTACGTGCCGCCGTCGTCAATGTTCACACCATTGCCTGTTTGCTGCTCGAACGCAAGACCTTCTATTCTGAGATACGATGCTTCGCTGATATGAAACGCCTGTGTGTTACCGCGAAACAGAACGGTGCCGGGTTGTTCGGCGCGAATGAAAATCCATGCATCGGTTGTGCCGTGAAGATTCTCGATATAATCCCCACCGGAATACACACCTGCATCGAGAAGGATTGTATCACCCGGTTTTGCCACTGCAGTTGCCTGTTGCAACCGCTGATACTGTCTGCCGCTTCCGACCTGTATCGTTCCTGCATTAAGCAGTGGCGAGAGTAATGACAGTGTAACAGTGAGAACGAAAAAGTGAGCGGATAATCTTTGCATGATAGTACAAGATAATGGTGATACAGGTGTTCGGTTATGAAGTCGAGTATTACGATGCAGCAACTTAGCACATAGACACGGTATGAAGACAAACATCCCCACAATTACATCATACAGTAGCTGTCTGAACGATGGTATTGAGCGGCGAACCTGCGGCGGTCGCTACTTTTGCACCCCTATTACTTAAAACACATCCGATGAGAACAATAAAAACAGAAGCGTTGGAAGGCAAGCAGTTCCTGCACAACTACACGTTGCCCGCACTGACAGCATTGATGAAGGACTTTGGTCTGCAAGCATTTCGCGCCGAGCAAATCTTCCGCTCGCTGACTGCCGGAGGTGCATCCTCATTCGATGAACTGACGACTTTGCCCGCTTCGCTCCGTGCCCAACTCGCGGATCTCTTTATCATCACACCTGTAACGGTGGAAACAACGCAACGCTCCGCCGACGGAACAATCAAGTTCCTTTTCTCGCTGATGGACGGTGCAAAGATTGAGTCGGTGTTGATACCGAGCGAGATGGTTATTGAAGAAGGCAAACCCAAGCGGCTTACGTTATGTATTTCAACGCAGGCAGGTTGCCCGCTCGGATGCTCGTTTTGCGCTACGGCTACACTCAAACTACGCCGTAACCTTGAAACAGCCGAGATAGTCGGTCAGCTACTTGCAGCACAGCGGTTCAGCGAGTTACCGATTACCAATGTTGTGTTTATGGGTATGGGCGAGCCGATGTTGAATTACGAAAACGTGATGCGTGCCGTCGAGATATTCACCCATGAAAAATCAGGTTTGCTTTCGCACCGGCGAATCACGCTCTCGACAGCCGGAGTTGCGGAAGGTATTTACAGGATGGCGGACGAGAATCAGAAAATCAAACTCGCCCTGTCGCTTCACGCCACAACCAATGGCGACCGCAAGAAACTGATGCCGATTGCAAACAAACATTCGCTCGAGGATTTGGGCAACGCGCTTGAATACTATTACCGCAAGACCAAGAACCCCGTTACCTACGAGTACATCCTCTTCGACGGAATCAACGACTCGGAACTTGACGTGCGGCGGTTGAAGAAGATTGCCGCCCGCGTTCCCTCGAAGGTGAATGTGATTCCGTTCCACGAGATTGAATTCACCAACCCGACAGGAATAGCAGCCACACTGAAACCCGCGCCAAAAGACCGTTTCTTTCTCTTTCTGAAACGCTTGAAAGAAGAAGGTGTGCATGTGATGGTGCGCTCGTCGAGCGGATTGGATATTGATGCGGCATGCGGTCAGTTGGCATTTTCAAACGCCCACCAATAAGTGCGTTACGGGTCGCCGCTGCGCGATGTATTGAGCAATGAACCGCCGTAGTTCATCACCGCGCTTTTCAACCGAATTACCATAGCACTATCTGTTGCATAGAACTGCACACCCTTTGCTCCGCAGATGACATTCGTTCCTTGCAACCGGATTTCACCACAATAGATCCATCGTTCGGGAATCGGTTGCACACCAGCCGCAGGCGGAAAGATAAAGCCGCCGCGAACTGTGCTACGCCACCAATATTCATAGAAAGCAATCACCTCCACATTGCGAGCGCGGAGCAAGGAATCCAACGTCGCCGAATTGCTTCGTCCGCTGCGCTTCAAATGCAGAACGTCATTATCACCAAGTCCGACTATATCAACAAAGGGGTGCGGTGTTTCGCTCGCAATCACGCCAATATCATTGATTGCACACGTTGCGTCCGGCGACAGTGCATCATTCAGTACCGATGCCGTAACGAATTGTTGGTTGCGGATATTTGTTGCCGCAATCACCGTATCATGGTGAATATGCAGTCCGCGATGAACAAGCATCGCAAGCGAGATAACGCCCGCTGCTACAACACCAATCCGCAATGCTGTTATGAACGTCACACCTATATTCATGCGTAGGGTTTGTACGTGCTTCATCCATGGGAACGATGATATGCCAATGATGAGCAACGTTATGCAATACGCCTCGTAACGGAATCCGGCACCCACTTTTGCAAACAGGCAATGAACGGCAGCCATGATAGTCGAAACGAAGAGCAACGAACGTGTGCGATTACAATACTCTTCTTGCCGTACACCGATGCTCACCATCAACATAGCGCAGATACACAAACCAATCAGTTCAGGTGCTTGATACCAAACAGATGAGAGATTATGCCTGATAGTATGGAACAGCATTATGGGATTATCCGCACCTGCTTTTACAAGTATAGAGTTAGGTATGAACCACCCGCCCTGCGCCATTGAAAAGACACCATAAAAACTAAGAGCAGATACGACACCCAATCCAATTGCCACCGCCCTCATGCGACTTCCTGCAAGCAATGCAAGCACACAACAAAGGGCAATGCTTTCGTAACGGGCGGCAACACAGAGTGCGGCAATCACCATATCACCTGCAAACACGAAAGATACACGTGTCGTATCGGTCGTACTGAACAGCATACGCCATATCATAAGCAGGCAAAGTGCGATGTGCATCGTGTGTTCCATGCCGCCAACCGACAGCGCACTGAGTGAACCGCACGATAAAAGCAGCATCGTTCCAACAGTGGCGGTGACACGCGAAACACGAACGAGTATTTTATAGCAAAGAATGATGGCGGGCAGACCGAAGAGCATGTTCATCACAACCTGCAACCATGTATGGTAGCCAATCAACCACACACTACTGCCAAGCAACAACGTCCACAAGGGCGACGACGACGCACCTGCAAAGGAATCGGGATGAACACCCCACGTTCCGTATGTGGCAATGTTCTTTGCCATTGCGGCATGGATGTACGCATCATCAAGCGTATAGGTGAAGGTGCCGCATGCATACCCGATAGATGAGTATAACACCGCACACCACAAACAATAAATGGCGCACAGAATCAACACATCCCGTGTCGGTGAATTATAGTATGAACGGCGTTGAGTCACGGTGTTCCGATTCTTTATATGTTGGTTATGCCCGATATGTTGCTGTTGCAGTTCACTTCCCGGTCATCTGGTTTGGGGTTGCCGGCGGTAGATGATGGTTTATTGCTCATAAAAAAATCTTTTGCATTTCAGCGAGTTGCATAAGTTGGCGGCGAAACTAAATCCACACTCAGCAACAGCCCTATGAAAATCAGCACAGCACTTGCAATCGCAGTAGTCATTCTCTGTTCCGCACATCTAAAAGCGCAAACAAGCGACACAACATTTTTGCGGTGGCATTTCAATAATATCATCGAAGAAAAACTGCGAATCGAGCCGCACGAATTGCGTGAATTTCTCCGCGACCCCGCTGCATTCCGCACCAAGCAGAACGCCGGCACAGTAACGGAATCGCCAAGGCAAATACCGCACTCGCAACTGCAAAGCATCAAGGATAAACCTGTTGATGTTTCACAAAATGAATCGGAAGTTCATGCTGCTATCAACCCGGTTGATACAGCAAATATCCTTTGCTCTGCAAATACATTTACAACATCATCAACTACAAACTTTATCTATTATACGAAGGACTTCGGTGCAACATGGAGAAAGTCCACTTTCTCAGCATCGCCTCGCGGAGGTGGGATTATACTCGGCGGCGGCGACCCGATGTTTGCATTCGATGCAAACGGTAAAGCGTATTTCTCGTGGATCAATCTCTTCTACGACCAAACATTCACAGCAAGTATGCACATGTACTGGGCACAAAGCACTGATAAAGGAACAACGTGGCAACGCAATGACACGAATGATTTGATTGACGGTGGCAAGCTCAACTTCTCGAATCCGAACGACCCGACAAGTGTCTCCGCCGATAAGCAGTGGATGGTCTGCGACCTTAGTGATTCTCCATTCAAGAACTCGCTCTATTGCTCGTTCCTATTAGGTAAAAACGGATTTACCGGTGCCGCTACGAAGTTCAAACGTGCGAACGAATCCACATTTGTAACAGCGGAGTTACGCCCTGTCACTCCCAAAGGTGAACACTATTTTCAGCAGTTCAACTCGGTAGATGTGGATGAGTCGGGCAACCTGCATTCGTGCTACACAGCGGCAAAAACCACAGACGATTTCGAGAATGGCAATCTGATTATTCAGCATCTTTATTCGACCGACGGCGGCAAAAGCTGGTCGCGTGAAACGAATGCACAACGCATCACGTTTTTACGCGGCGACATCACATCTCCGGTGAATTCGCCAGAAGCTCCCACCGGTATCAGCCGCGTGAATACGCTCCCGCAAATCGCCTGCGACAAATTCATGCAAAGCAAACATAAAGGCAATGTATATCTGGCGTGGACGGCAGTCGGAACAACACAGCGGGATAACAACGGACTTGACATATACTTCTCGCGCTCATCCGACAAAGGTGCAACGTGGTCGAAGCCCATTATTATTAACGACGACGCAAAAGGCAGGGACATTACCCAAGCATACGTCACCATAGGCGTGAATGAAAACGGCGTGATAGCACTATGCTGGTACGACCGTCGCAATGACCCGAACAACCTTCTTGGCGATTATTACATCGCGCTTTCTTACGACGGCGGCGCAACATTCAAACCGAATGTCCGCATCACATCCTTACCAACCGACTTCGGCAAGTTCACTGGCAACCGTGAGTTCGGTGTGGGTGAATACAACCAAGTTGTGATGACAAAGCACTACGCACTGCCATTCTGGGGCGACGGACGTTCGGGAAATCAAACAAAAATCTACATGGGTTACGTTCCGCTCAACGACAACAGCATCTACACAACATCCGTCGAGCGTATAACGAATGTGAACGGCGACTGTACCATCACGGGTATTACGCCCAACCCCGCTCCGCAATCCGCTACAATCTCCTATACCGTGCGCGAAGCAACCACTCTCGACATCGAACTCATCGCACTGAACGGCTCTGTCATGCAGCGTATTCCGCTCGGCAGGCAGAACGAAGGCGCATCCTCCGTAACACTCTCGACAAGCGGACTTACAGCAGGTTCGTATTCAGTAGTTCTTCGTTCGCCGTCATCAACCTCGATGATGAAACTTGTTGTGGAACGCTAAGGAATTTTTCCGTTCGATTACTTCATCAATCTAATCTCAACACGCCGGTTTAGTGCACGTCCTTCGTCGGTGTCGTTACCGGCAAGCGGGTTCAAATATCCAGCTCCGATGACACGTAGTTTTCCTGTGTCGCAGCCCAACTGAGCAAGGAATTTCCGTACTGCCTCGGCTCTGCGCTTGCTGAGTTGCAGGTTGTATTCGGGATTACCTTCGCTATCGGTGTGTCCGGTTATTTCAATGTAGAGTTCTTTTTTCTTTCGGATATATTCCACAATTGACTCAAGCTGAACAACGTACTTCGCGCCGACGGTGAATGCATTACGCTCGAAGAGGATATTCTCGATGTGCAGTACCGATGTGTCAAGGTCGGGGCGGTCGTGCATTGGCATCATCATCAGGTTCATGTCGTCGAACGATGTGTCTTGGTCGTTCGCCCTGATGCGGAAGTTCTTAGTGCACGGGTAATATCCTTCCTTCCGTGCAAAGCAGATGTAATCACGTCCGCGAGGGATATGAACCTCGAACCTGCCTGTTGAATCCGTTTTTGTTTTGATAAAGAACGGGTCGTCGGTTGCATCCATGATACGGATGTCGCACACGAGCGAACGGTTGTAGTAATCGCTGATTCGTCCGCGGATGGTAATCGGTACGGGCGGTGGCGGTGCAAGCCGTGCTGTGTAGATATCCAGTCCGCCGAATCCGCCGCGCCTGTTGCGCGATGCAAAGAATGCACTGTCACCGTCGGGCGATTCTTTATATCCCCAATCGTCATCGCTGCTGTTGATTTCCTTTCCCATGTTTTCGGGCGTACTCCATTCCGTCCATGAGTTCAGGTTCAACCGCTCGGTGCGATACACATCAAGCCGACCAAGCCCCTTATGTCCGTCGCTCGAAAAGTACAGTGTCTTACCATCGCCGCTCATGTAGGGTGTTCGCTCGGCAAACGGCGTATTGATGCGGAAGCCAAGGTTGATTGGCTCGCTCCATCCGGCTGGTGTTCGGATGCTGACATAGATGTCGGTGTTGCCCCAGCGGTCGCCGTGATAATCGCCGTCGCACGGACGCGGTTTTGGGTGATGCCCGCCGATGCCGCCCTTTCTATCTGATACAAAGAAGAGGACTTTACCACCGTCGGCAAAACAAGCGTCGCCGTCGAATGCATCGGTATTCACAGGGTATTCAAAATCCGCCACTTGCCGCCACGTTGAGAAACGACCGAGTGTGGATGCGATGTTTGCGTTTTCGGGGTGCTGATTGTGTTGTGTCGCCGAGTCACATGACCGACGCTTTTGCTTATCCGTGTGGGCGCTGCTCGGAGCAATCGGCGATATGGAATTTCGGGTAAAGAGCATTTGCGTACAAAGCCCGTTGAAGCCGCTTGGCGATTCGCTGACCATCGAACCAAAAGGCGAACCTTGTATTCGCGCCTCACGCCATTCGATAACATCAAACTCGCTGTACATCACATCTTCGTCCTGACGGGCAGCGGTACTCTTTGCCGTTGTGAACCATAATCGAATCGGATAATCGGCGGCTGAGAGCACAGGCGAGAACTCATCGCCCGGCGTATTGATTGCGCTTCCCATATTCCTGACAACATAACGCGGTGACGACTCACGGAGCAGGTTACGGATCACACGCAACTCATACTCTTTGTCGGGGAAGAGTTCCGAATATGTATCATAGAGTGTGGCTGCTGATGTGTCTGCGCCGCGTTGCACGTAATAGCCCGCCATCCGCTGTAAGGCAATCAACGCAGAATCCGCCGGAGCGTGTGTGCGGATGTAGTCGTCATAGCGCGGAAGGTCTGTCAGCAGCGTTGGCTCTGTTGTAACATCAAATTGCTGTTTGCCGGAATGGGTTGTTGTGGTGTCGCGCCGGACTTCATCACGCGAAGCGGAAAAGATGCCGCACGACATCTGGGCGAATGCCAACGCCGCACAGCACACCGCAACAAAACAGGATAGGACACGCATCATTCCGCCCGCTACGCCATCCGTGACGAAAGAATTAACTCTGCCAAACGGAAGTCGAGTTGTGTGGTAATCTTGATATTATCTTCCTCGCCTTGCACCACGCGCACCCGCGAACCGAAATACTCCACCAAACTTGCATCATCCGTTCCAACAAACCTGTCCTGCATCGCCTCGGTGTATGCCTCAACCAAGAGTGCCCGTTCGAACACTTGCGGCGTTTGCACCGCACTCAAAAGCGACCTCGTGTATGTTTGCTCCACAAAGCCATCGCGTGTTAACTGCTTCACTGTTTCCTTTGGCATCAAGCCCGGTACAGCCGCGCCAAACTCGCGTGCGGCATCAAGCACCGAGCGGAACAGCTTTGC
>JAEUSO010000004.1 GCA_016788605.1 Candidatus Kapaibacterium sp.
GAGCCCACCCCCCACCCACACCTCTCCCCCTCTGCACCCACCCTCCCCTCTGCCGCTACTTCCGCGACCGGGGATTTATCAATGATATGAGCGTCGACCGAGGCAATTACCAAGACCGTGGTGGGTACAACCGCGACCGGGGATATAACAACGACAGGAGCGGTGACCGAGGATATAACAACGACCGTGGCGGCTATAACCGTGACCGAGGATTCAATAATGACCGCGGCGGCGATCGAGGCAATTACCAAGACCGTGGCGGCTATAACCGCGACCGGGGATTCAACAATGACCGCGGCGGATATAACCGAGACAGGGGGAATTACCAAGACCGTAGCGGATACAACCGCGACCGAGGATTTAACAACGACAGACGCGAAGTACGAGGACGTGATGGTGGCTTCGATCAACGCAACTATCGGAACCGTTCGCATGGTGGCTTCGATAACCGTTCCCGTTCTCGCGATCCTTATGCACAACGGCAGGAGCCGCCTCAACGTCCTACCACGATGATTAAGGCACTTGTGCGCCTGTTGTATGCTTCACGCGGTATCTCGCTCGAAGCAATGCAGACAAATCGCGTCACACTGAATGATATAGTTGTTACTGAGCCAAACGCACCGATTAAAATCCTGAAAGACATTGTAAAAGTGGATAATGTGTTCATGATGCACAATCCTCGCAATGTATATATCGTAATGAATAAACCCAAGAAATTTGCCGGTTCGCGCGAGGACGACTCACGTAATATCATGAACTTGATTGCAAAGAAAAAGGGCTGGTACATACCGATAGGTCCGCTCTCGAAAAGTTCAAGTGGTATCGTTGTACTCACCAACGACCCCGAACAACGGCATCCTGAACAAAATCTTTTTGCCTTGATGGATAAAGAGTATTGGTTTAAGGTGAATAAGGTTCTTACGAAACGTAACCTTGGGAAATTAGAAGAACGGGTAGAGGCGTTGCACCCCGATAACACCGGTAATGTTAAAGTTGATGTGGCGCAAAAGAATATCCGCAATTCGTGGGTAAGCATTACTGTTCGTAATGCACGTGTTCACGATTTAAGTAAGCTGATTAAAGAGGCGGGGTGGGAGATACTTGCAATAGAACGGAAGCGTATCGGTTCTCTTCATGTTGATGATTTGCCAACCGGATCATGGCGCAGATTAAGCGATGACGAACTGACAGTGATTATGAAAGATTCCGTAAGCATGGACAGCATAGAGCAGAAGAATGTAGAACCCTCGAATACCGAAGGCGAATCCGCATGGCAACGGTTGTATCATCGCTGGTTCAAGTCCACGTAGTCCGCCGGAATGCAACAGAAGCTGAATGGGAACATTTGCTGCTGCGCCGCTCTGTGTCTGAAGCCGTTTATCCGCTCCTATGGCAAGTTGTGACAGGCACAATCCGTTCAAGTGAAACCGCAGTTCATGCTGCATCAAGGGAACTCATCGAAGAAACCGCGCTGACAGCAGAAGCGATGTATGTACTGCCAACCGTTTCATCCTTTTATTCGCAACATGCGGACTCGATAGTTCACGTTCCCGTATTTGGAGCATTCGTATCGGCAGAAGCATCAGTGACTCTCTCGCATGAACATTCCGAGTACCGTTGGGCAAAGGCGACCGACGCTGTGAATACACTTGTCATACCCGCGCAGCAAGGTGCGACACGCCTTTTCGAATCGCTCATTCATACCGTCATTGGCACACAGAGTTTCGACAGTATTTACAAGATTGACGCAATGTAGTGGAGGAGTATGCCAACCGTTGCCGATAGTATTATATCGTTTTTCCTTTCGGTGAAAGAACCGTATCCCTTACCATCAGGAGTAGAGACGATGAATCCGTATGTCAATCAAGAAGTACGCGATTGTATCAGCGTATTCTATACACGATATTACAACGATACCACCGCCCGTGTTGGTGTGTTTGGGATTAACCCCGGCAGACATGGGGCTGGTATTACAGGAATCTCGTTCACCGATCCTGTCTCGCTTGCAGAAGAGTGCGGCATTCCCAACTCGCTCGGCACACACCGCGAACTCTCCTCTATTTTCATTTACGATGCAATCCGTGCGTTTGGCGGTTTGCAAGCGTTCACATCATCATTTTATTTGTCAGCGCTCAGTCCGCTCGGCTTTATCAAAGACGGCATCAACTACAACTTCTACGACGATAAACTCTTTGCTAAACAGATGGAAGAATACATGCACGGGTGTATGCTCCGCCAATTGCAACATCCATTGCGAACCGATGTGGCTATATGCTTAGGAACAGGAAAACTGTTTGCGGCATTCAGTGCGCTCAATAAACGGCACTCATATTTTGGGCACATTATTCCGCTTGAACACCCGCGCTACATCTTGCAATACAAGCGGAAGTCGGTCGCGGCATATTTGCAGAAATATGTGGAAGTTTTCAGCTCGTGTGTTTTTTAGATAGCGATGCGGTTGCTGAAAAGAGATTTGTCATCCCCATCACTACAGGATACCCGCTTTTCTCTTCTCAATCCTTCTATCACGATACATAAACACACGCGCTTTTGCACGAAATGCAATACGTTGAATAGTTGAGGTCGAGAGACGTTGTGCAAGCGGGGTAAAGAGCCGTCTGCCTATATCATGGATGGCAAATCCAAGAAAGTTCAACACCCACCATAATGCCGACGAAAGTCCATTGCGGAGTAAGAGCGAATACGCCTTGGGATAAAACACCGGTACGGACGACATTAGCAGGTTATACGCACCGAACGAAAGCGTATCGCGGAAGAGTTCCTCGCCGACAGATGGAGGCAGTTTCCGCAGTACGTTGGTGATGGTGTTCATCGTGGCATTCACTTCATCAGGTGATTCGCCCGGCTTCGCCACAAGGTATTGGGCAAAGTTTGCAGAGATGGCAACTTGCGGTTCGTAAGCGTTGATTCGTGTCAGATATTGTTGCGATGTCAGCCCGTTCGTCACCCCATCGGCAAGCAAAGTCGTTGTTCGTTCAAGATTACGGACAAACGAGCCAAACCCGCAATATGTTAGCGGCGAGGATAGTGCGGCTGCGTCGCCAAGCGAGACAATCGCATCAAGTGCGACCGTCCGTGTATTCCACGGAGCGCGGTGCAGGTACGAGGGAATCATGCCAAACGCCGGACGACCAATATCAAATGCAGGTGACGCTTCTTTATAGGTATGAAGCGTAGCAAAAAACACTTCGTATAAATCAATCAATGATTTATTGAACGGGGAATCAATGCGGTCGTAGTAGAACAAGTACGTTATGAACTCGTCGCCCGCGCCGGGGAATCCTTCCCAAATCAGTTGCCGACCATTTTCATCCGCGCCCGATAGCGTAACAAGGATTTCGCCGATGTCGGGATTCACCTCGCGCTCACCTGTACCCTCCTTAAATCCGCGTGATATTGTGCCAACAGTAGGGCAGCAGTGGGTGAAAGGTCGTTGCGGATTCATAGCGGCGGCAAGCGGCGAGTACGCACCCATGCAATCAACCATAACCGTTGCTCCGATATGAAGATCAGTGTTTTGGTAATGAATATGTGCCGTTGCATTCTTTGGTGAATTCCACACACGGCGGAGTTCAGCATTATCATAGACAGTGCCTCCCGCATCGAGAAACTTTTTCCGTGCAAGGGCAAGCAATCCGTTTGCACTGACGGCAACATCGAGGATGTTCTCCAACCAATACGGCTCTGCCTGTGTATCCGGTGTGTGAAAGCGGATGAACCCGCCCTTGTACTCTCGCTGAACAAACGACATGACTTCATCCCGTGAGAAAAGTCCGACCTGCATCAGTCGCTCCAATTCGGGCATTGAGATATTCCAATCGCGGTGGGTGAGTCCGGCGGTATAGCGATCCACCACACATACATTTTTACCATGAACGCATTGTAAAACGGCAGCATGAATCATACCTAAACCACCACCGGCATAGAGGATATCGAAATGAATGTCGGTTTGCGGTGCAGTATCAGTGGCAAGGATGCTCCGCGGTGTTGTTAGGCGGCTGTTCCATGATTGCTCCAAACGTAAAAGCCGCTCGAACCAATACGCACCGTCTTGCATATTTGAAAAGTTTTCAACTGTGAGCGGGTGGCTTGTTCTATAGGGATCGAAGACAACATTCGTTGTTGTATATGCTGGCTGAACGACGGGGCAGAGTGACATATTGGATCTGATAATTAACATTCGCCGCTACAACACCGATAAAGTGCGGGATAGTTCTATGTGTTTGTGGATTGCGTGATGACACGGATAAAATCATCAGCAACTCGTGTCCACGAATAATAACGGCGACTCTCTTCCATGCGTGTTCGTACCTCGTGTTTCATGGTGCTATTACCAAGCGCGGACGACATGAGAATGCTGAGTTCTTCCGCCGATGTGGAATGCTTAGGAAGCAAATAGCCGGTGATGCCATCGCTGATAATATCCGGCATGGCAAAGCAATCGCGAGCAATCACAGGCAAGCCGTAACAAAGTGCTTCGGCAAACACGATTCCGAATGCTTCGACATGTGACGGTACACATAAAAACTCGGCGTGATGAAAGTATGCAGGCAGTTGTTCCCGCGGTACAAAGCCAAGCCAATGAACTCCTTTGGGTAATACTTGCGGTCGTTCGTAATCGGGCGGACCTATAATGACAAGCTCAATGTCGGGGGTTGTCGCACGCAGAATGCGAAATGCTTCAACAACTTGAGTGCCTGCTTTGCGATGAAACTCTTTACCGATAAACAGTATGTACGGTCGCTCAAGCGGGCGCGGCGGAATATACTCGAATGTTTCGGCAGGAGTGTTCGAGCCGGGCGGGATGATGTGGACGTTCTCCTGCTGCACCCCGGGTATATGCCTCACATACTCTGCTGCGGATTTGCTCATGAAGACAATGCCGCGCTGCTGCGGTAGTATTTCTTCCTGCCATCTGCACGCCTCATCTAATTGCCGTTCGGAATAGACCGACTGAAACATCCTGCGTGTGAACAAGTCGGTGAGCATTTCCTTGTATTCATGGGCGATGCAATCGGTATAGAGGAATTGCGGTGTATTCGTCGGTGAGCCGACATCGCCGATAGCAATGATAGCATCCACTGGAGTTTGCACCTCGTGTTTGCGTAATGATGATTGCAAACGATGCTTGTAGTGTGTGGATGCTCTGTATGCTGTTGTCAGCCGTTTTGAGTAAGGATTATAGTTGATGTTGATAGCGCGATAAACATCATCAATCAAACGATGGGGGCGGAGATTCCAGTCGTATGCGCGGATATCGCTACGCGATTGCAACGCAGTCAGGAGCGAATACGGTGTGTAAGACCATGTACGCTCTTTGTCACGTTCCCAGTTCACTGCAAGTGCAATCTGCATCAATTACTATCTCGTCTCTCTGTATGGTTTTACGTATCTGTGAGTTTGGGTAATGGTGGTATGCGCTTGATGTCGAACGCGGGTATTGTTTGGAATGCGAGACAATACCACTTGGATATGAACCGAGGTGCTTTCTGGCAAGTGGAGATGCGGAGGCGGGTGATTGCCCGGTGCCGTCTGCGTAAGCAATACCTGTCTCAGGTTGTGATGTTTTCGTTGATGAGTTCAAGGACGCGGCGTGCGGAAACAAGAATCGGCGTACCCGGACCGAAGACGGCTTTCACACCGCTGTTGAGCATGAACTCGTAGTCCTTGGGCGGGATGATGCCGCCTGCCACAACGATGATGTCGTCTGCGCCTTGGTCGCGCAACGAGCGGATTAGCGCGGGTATGAGCGTTTTGTGACCGGCTGCTTGCGAGGAGATTCCGATAACGTGAACGTCGCTTTCGATTGCCTGGCGGGCTGCTTCGTCGGGCGTTTGGAAAAGCGGACCGATGTCCACGTCGAAGCCGATGTCGGCAAATGCCGTCGAGATGATTTTTGCTCCCCGATCGTGTCCGTCCTGTCCGAGTTTTGCCACAAGGATACGCGGGCGGCGTCCGTTGTTGTCGGCAAAGAGCCGGATATCTTCTTGCAATGCTGCGAATTCAGGATTACCGGTGTTGGATGATTCAAACACGCCGCTGATTGTGTGTGTGTGCGCTTCGTAGCGTTTGAAGATAGAAGCAAGTGCGTCGCTAATTTCGCCAACCGATGCGCGGTGTTTTGCCGCTGTGATTGCAAGTTCCAAGAGGTTGCCGGATGATGTGCGTGCCGCTTCGGTGAGTGCATCGAGTGTACGTTGGGTTTCGGCGGTGACACGGGTTTCGCGGATGCGGCGAAGCATGGCGATTTGTTCTTCGCGCACGGCGGTGTTGTCAATCTCAAGGATGGGAATATCCTGCTCTTCTTCTGGTTGGTATTTATTCACGCCGACAATAACTTCTTTACCTTGGTCAATGGCGGCTTGCCGCTTTGCCGCCGATTCTTCAATCCGCATTTTGGGAATACCTGCTTCGATTGCCTTTGTCATTCCGCCCATTGCTTCCACATCGTCAATCAATTCTTGGGCACGTGCTACGAGGTCATTGGTGAGTGCTTCGATGTAATGCGAACCGCCGAGCGGGTCGGCAACGGCAGTAACGGAGGATTCCTCTGCAATGATAAGCTGCGTGTTGCGTGCGATGCGGGCGGAGAAATCCGTCGGCAAAGCAAGTGCTTCGTCGAAGGAGTTTGTGTGGAGCGATTGCGTTCCGCCAAGCACAGCCGCCATTGCTTCGATAGTTGTTCGGACGATGTTGTTGTATGCGTCTTGTGCGCTGAGCGACCAGCCCGACGTTTGGCAATGTGTGCGGAGAAGAAGCGAGGATTCTTTTGCTGGTGCAAATAGCCGCTTGACGTTAGTTGCCCACAGCATGCGGGCTGCGCGGAGTTTGGCAATTTCCATAAAGAAGTTCATACCGATACCAAAGAAGAACGAGAGGCGCGGGGCGAACTCATCCACTGCCAAGCCCTTTGCTTGTGCTGCGCGGATATACTCCAAGCCGTCCGCAATCGTAAAGCCGAGTTCCTGCACTGCGGTTGCGCCCGCTTCGTGCATGTGGTAGCCACTGATGCTGATGCTGTTGAATTTTGGCATCCGCTTGCTTGTGTACTCAATGATGTCGGCAACAATCCGCATTGATGGTTCTGGCGGATAGATGTAGGTGTTCCGCACCATGAACTCTTTCAAGATGTCATTCTGAATCGTACCCGTCAGTTGTGATTGCTCAACACCGGATTCTTCGGCGGCGGCAATGAACATGGCAAGAATGGGGATCACTGCACCGTTCATGGTCATCGAAACGGAGACATTGCCCAAGTTGATGCCGTCGAAGAGGATTTTCATGTCCTCAATGGAGTCAATCGCAACGCCCGCTTTACCAACATCACCAATCACACGCGGGTGGTCGCTGTCGTACCCTCGGTGGGTTGCTAAATCGAATGCGACGGAAAGACCTTTTTGTCCGGCGGCGAGAGCGCGTTTGTAAAATGCGTTGGATTCCTGTGCCGTTGAGAAGCCCGCGTATTGGCGTATCGTCCATGGACGGTTGGTGTACATCGTTGCGTACGGTCCGCGCTTATAGGGAAATACTCCGGGATAATCACTCGTTGTATCCCCAACAGGATATACAGGTTGAAGCGGGATTCCTTCGGGAGTTGTTCTTGTGATGTCTTCAATACTTTTATTTTTCAGCTCTTTTTCTGCTAACGATTTCCATTGCTCGAACGACATAGCGGCGCGGGTTGGTTAATCAAATTCGGAGGCAAAACTACGAAGCGGACGGGTGCGGCGGTCAGGTGTGGTTATCCTGTCTTTCCAGCTGTCCGCAGAACGCGGTCGTATAATGCTACATTAGCTCGAAGCGCATCGCTCACACAAAGTATGATGAGCGTCATTCCATCGCTATCTGCTTGGCGTAGCATGGCGTAGTATGTTGAAGCGGAAAAGGAGACCGACAGCGTATCGGGCGGCGCGGTATTATACCGGAATACGCGGATGGAGTGGTTGCCGTGTTGTTTGATATACTCATCAACGTCTGCATCGGATTCCACAAGAATCACGGCGGCATTGGGTGAATAGTGTTTATGCCGCGTACCGGGTGAATGATGTGCATCATTGCCGTTTGGCAGCAGAACAGTAGAGCGGAGAACATCCTCAATTTGCTCTTTGGTGATTGAGCCGTAGCGCAGGATGCGGGGCGGTTTTTCTAACATACTGAGAACGGTGGATTCCAATCCAATGCGACAGTTGCCTCCGTCAAGAATAAGGGGAATCTTTCCGTGAAGATCGTCATACACCGCGGAAGCCGACGTTGGGCTGGGACGACCGGATGTATTTGCCGACGGTGCAACAAGCGGCTCGCCCGATGCGCGAATCAATGCACGGGCAACAGGATGGTCAGGCATTCGCAGTGCTATCGAATCCAATCCCGCCGAAACAACTGATGGAACGCCGGGATGTTTCTTTAGCACAAGGGTAAGCGCACCCGGAAAAAACGAATCTGTCAGTGCAACAACACTATCAGGGATATCACGGGCAATCAATTCAATCTGTTCTTTGTCTGCAATATGTGCTATCAACGGATTGTCTTGCGGGCGTTGCTTCACGGCGAAAATTCGTTGAACCTGTTCAGGGTTGAATATACACGCACCGAGTCCATACACCGTTTCGGTGGGGAATGCCACAAGTTCACTATTGCGAAGGAGGGCTGCCGCATTGTCAATAGCTGCGCGTGCTGATTCGCTATCCGGCGTGGTACAATCCAGAATACGTGTGTCATACTCAGCCGGGGTATGTTGTTTCTGCATATCGTTCACATTACCGCCTTATAATCATACCACACGTAGCGAAGTTGAATCCTGTTCATCGGGTCGAGAGGGTAGTTGCAGATGTAAGGACGAAGCAAGCGGTAGTGCATCTCGTAGAAGAGGAGTATTGCGGGCGCGTCTTTGATACTGCGTTGTTCAGCGTTACGGTACAGAGCGTTCCTTTCAGTAATGTCTGTTGTGGCAACTGCGCGGGCAAGCAGGTTACTAGCAATGGTGTTGTTATATCGCGTACTGTTCGGATAGCTTGGTTGTGAATTGTCGGTTGGAACAAGCGAGCCGTCGAGCAAGCTCAAATAGTTTTCAGCATCAGGATAATCGCCGTACCATCGCGTTCCCCACATCATCAGGTCGCCTTTCTCGGCAAGGTCGAGCAGTTGTGCGAACTGAATCACTTTAATCGTCATCTTAATATTCAAATTCTCACTCAGCATTTGCTGAACCGCCTCTGCCACTTGTATTAGACGCGGCTCGGGATAGATATGCAACGTGATCGGTGGAACATCCGAGCCATTTGCATAACCTCCGAGTCGAAGCTCGTTCAACGCCTGTCGGGGATTGAACTGAATGCCTTGAATCGAATCGGTGGCATAGCCCGGAAAAACGGGCGGAGTGATGCCGTTTGTTGCAGGCGAATGCGGCGAATTACGAAGCACAAACTTCACGATGCGTTCTCGGTCAATGGAATATGAACACGCCCGACGCAGATGCACATTATTGAAGGGTGGTTTCGTACATAGGAAATCAATAAACCACGTAAGCATTGCCGGTTTGGATTGCACTACTGCATTATCAAGCGGGCGAGGTGTACGGGTTTTTGTATCATAGATAATCGGGAAAAATTCAGTCGGGATACCAAGCGATTCCTCCAACTCTCCGCTCACAAATTGCTGGTACTGCACTTTGTCATCAGTGACAAACGAGATTCGGATGCTATCGAGATAGGGCAAGCGATTGCCGTCGGAATCATATTCCCAATAGTCGGGATTTCGCGCAAGCGTCATCTGATAATCATTGTTCCATGCGGAAAGACGGAACGCACCTGTTCCCACAGGATGCCGGAAGAAATCCGCACCATAATACTCAACCGCCTCGCGCGGAACAACACAACCAAGCGCATTGGCAAGCTGCATAAGAAACGGTGCATAGGGGCGCGTTAATTCAATGATGACCGTTGTATCGTTTGTGGCATACAGTCCGCGAATTGCATCGGGTTGGGAACGTTTCTCCCGCCGCGCCGCATAGTATTCATTCGCCCCGATAACTTTATCCTTAAATACCCAGAACTGTGCACTTTTCGTTGTCGGGTCGCAGCACCGCTTGTACGAATACACCACATCGTGCGCGGTCATGCGTCTGCCTGCACTCTTCGGGAAGCAAACATCGTTATGAAACCGCACATCGCTGCGCAGGTGAAACACATACTGTGTGCCGTTGTTGCGAATATCCCATGATGAAGCAAGTTCGGGAACAACATTCAGGGAAGAATCAAAACTTATGAGACGGTTATATATCTGTAATGCAATATCATCAGCTAATGTGCTGGTAATCATAACGGGGTCGAGACCGCTCGGATTGCCGCGAATCATATTCATGCGGTGGTATCCTCCGTAATTTCTGCCGCCTTTCGCCGGGCGTAACGCTGTTGTTTTGCGTTCGGGCACACATCCCGCTCCGAGAAGAAGCAGAACAAGGAATAAATGCCGATATATGATGCGGATTACGCGGCGGTTCGCGGTTGTTTTAACGACGGTTGAATAGTGCATGCACAAATTTAGCCAACGATAACGTAGCGGTTAAACCAACTCTTGGTGTCGGATGTCAGAGACCGCGTACCCCAAAACAACAACGTACGGACAATATCGGACGTTGATTGGCGAATAATTTGAACGTAACTGATATGGGACACGCATTTGTGGCAGCATATACCGACGACACTGCACTGATTGACGACTACCTGCATGGCAACAGGGAACAAGCGGCAACCGCGTTTGTGCGCCGTCATCAACGGTTTGTGTATGCGTTGGCGCTCCGCCAGATGAATAATAATCACGATGATGCAGATGATGCCGCACAAGAAGTATTCATCCGCGCATTGAAAGCATTGCCGGAGTTTAAGGGCGACAGCAGTTTGCAAACGTGGCTCTATCGTATTACACTCAATGTCTGCTCGTCCATGAGAAAAAAACGAAAACTGCTCTCGTGGTTTTCCATCCATGGCGAGGACGAGCAATTCGATGTTCCTTCGGACAGCATCACACCTGAACGCGCATTGATGGAAAGCGATTTCGGTGAACGGTTACAGACATTGCTACAGCAACTGCCGCAGAAACAGCGTGAAACATTCTGCCTCCGTTATTTTGATGAACTCTCATACGAGGAAATTTCGGCAATGGTCGGTACGAGTACCGGCGCGTTAAAGGCAAACTATTTTCATGCGTTGAACAAGCTGGCGGCACTTATCAATTCAACAAATCTGATAGACAAAGGAGAATATGGTTATGAATAATATATACACACATTCTGAAATGCAAGAACTGCTGCCGGACTATTGCTCCGGTATGCTGACGGGTGAGGAAAACGCCCGATTCGAGCAATCATTAGCATCGTATCCCGATCTGCATATAAGCGTGAAAGAATTGCAACACGTCTTCGCGGTTATGGACAAAGAGTCATTCGTTGCTGATATTGACCGCCGCACCCGTAACCTCTCGGTTCGAGTGAACGAGCGGATGCGCTCGAATAAACAGGCATGGTATCAATCACTTTGGGCGCGTGTTGCAACTCCTGCGGTTGGCGCGGCACTGTGCCTATACCTTGTGTCCCTTTCCGGACTTTTCCGCACAGGCACAACGACCGACCTTGCGTCCGATATGTTTTCCTCCGCCGATGAGCAACATATAGAGTCAATCGTAACGGCGATGGCGGATTCGCAGGAAATGACAATGAGTATTCCATCTACGGGCGATGTATCAGCAGAGCATACGGTATTTTCAGTAACGAACATGCAGTCATTCGAGAGCGACCTTGCTCGCGAAATTGCCATGAATTTTGGCGACGACCTGCCGGATTCGCATGATACAGATATACATTTTGACGATGTGCTCGACTCTGCCACAGCAAACGATGTACGTGAAATTGAATCAATAATCCAAGAGTTAGAACATGGTGCATAATATACGGTTATACGTTGTGCTACTTTTTGCAGTAGCAATCCTTACGCCGCAGCTAAGCGCACAGAATTCCGAAGCGAAAGACGAGATGTCGGGCATGCGGCAACGCATTATGGATTTCAAGAAGATGAAGTTACTTGAGATTCTTAAACTCAGCGGTCCCTCCGCCGACGAGTTTATCGTAAAATATAACGACGGTCAAGTAAAGATAGACGCTTCGAAAAAAGCAGTTGATGCGGCAGTAAAAGAATTGCAGGAAGCAATCAAACGCAAAGCTCCCGCCGGTGAACTCACGGCAAAAACCGATGCTGCTGTAAAAGCCGAGCAAGCATACTTCAGCGTCTTGATTGATCGCGTTTCGTCATTAAAATCAACACTGAATCCTGAACAGTACGCAAAGTTGGTTGCTTTTGAAATCAAGTTTCCCGAATGGGTGCAGCGAATTGCAGCCCGCAAGGCAAAGCAAATGACCATGGAAGAATAACAACATCCAACAACCTCTACAAGCTATACGCCGCGAACCAACGCCGCCATATCGCGCACGGCTCGTTCCATCCCCACAATCACGGCGCGGGAGATGAGCGCATGACCGATACTGACTTCCACAATCTGCGGAATGCTAACGACAGGAGCTACATTCACGTAATTCAATCCGTGCCCCGCTGTTACCCGCAAACCGGATTCGTGCGCATACTGCGCCGCCTCGGCTATCCGCGCAAGCTGCAGTTGAACATCATGGGCAGTACGTGCATTGGCATACGTTCCGGTGTGCAATTCAATGATATCCGCGCCTGTTTCAATCACCGCTTCTATTTGTGTGGTGCTTGGCTCGATAAAGAAACTCACTTCGATGTCTTTTTCGTGCATTCGCTGCACTAATGTGGTATAGTATCGAATGTCCGCTGCCACATTCAAGCCGCCTTCTGTCGTCAGTTCCTCGCGTTTTTCGGGAACAATCGTGACTAACTCAGGAATAATCTCAAGCGCGATGCCGATGATTTCCTCGGTAGCCGCCATTTCCAAATCGAGTTTGGTTTGCACTGTTTCGCGCAGCATCCGAACGTCGCGGTCGTTCACATGGCGGCGGTCTTCGCGCAAGTGGCAAACAATGCCAACCGCACCATGAAGCTCGGCAAGCAATGCGGCAGTTACAGGGTCGGGCTCAATTCCTCCGCGCGCTTCTCGGAGAGTGGCGATGTGGTCAATGTTGACAGCAAGTTCAGCCATGATATTCGATTATTAAGAGTTTATTGCAATATAGTGTGAGGAATGAAACTCTTTGCAAAGCATCGCGGAATTTTCCCTCAAAAGAAATGCACGCCAATACCCACCTTCGTCTTAATTTGGAATGAATTTACATAGCGTGTGTGTTTAGGGCAAACCGAACATGACACCATCATAGAAAAACCAATACCTTAGGTCGAAACTTTGACACTGCTGCACGCACTGCCCGCTGGGGCAAAAGGAAAAATTATTCAGTACGCAAGCACGAATAGTATTACTGAACGGCTACAAGAAATGGGCTTGATTCCCGGGACGCTTTTTACTATTGTTCGCCGTGCGCCATTGGGCGGTCCTCTCGAAATCGCATACGGACAGTCGCGTATCGCACTCCGTGCCGAAGAACTTTCCATCCATGTTGAACGGATGAACTAATCCGTAACGACCTCACTTATCGCCACCGCGCATAGCATGGAATCCCACGTACCGCTCATAGCCCTTGTCGGCACACCGAATTGCGGCAAATCCACCATCTTTAATGCACTGACGGGTCTGCATCAGAAAGTCGGGAATTTTCCCGGCGTTACAGTAGAGCCCGGAGTCGGTACGGTAACAGTAGGCGAATCGCACCACACACTTGTGGATTTACCCGGTATCTACAGTACCAAGCCAAAGTCGGTTGATGAAGAGTTCACTATTCAAACGCTGACGGGCGAACACCGAAAAACCTTGCGCCGACCTGATGCTACCTTCTTTGTTATTGACGGAACGAACTTGGAAAAAGGACTAACGCTGTATTCGCAATTCAGGTCGTTCGGTTTGCCGACTGCCATTGTGGTCACGATGATTGATGCAATCAAAGCGGGCGGTGCCGTCTTGGATGATATTGGCTTAGAGCATGAACTTGGCGTACCGGTGATAACCGTTGTCGGTAATAAAGGCATCGGTCTGGATGATATGAAAATCCAGATGCAAAAAACTGACGGATTCGCTATTCCACCCACAAATGGTCAGGCAATGGGCATCGCACACGATGAGAGTATCGAACACCATGTTGCGTGGGCACGGGCATTAAGCGAGCGTGTGCTAACAGTTCATACGGTTGATAAATTCAGTTTGAAACTCGACGGAGTACTCCTGCATCCTGTTTGGGGATTCGTTGTATTTCTTGCAGTGATGGCGTTGTTCTTTCAGTCCATTTTCTCGTGGGCGGAACCGCTGATGAATGTAATTGATTCCGGTGTTGCGTCCGCGCAAACCCTTGCCGCAACTGTTCTGCCACAAGGAATCATACTCGACTTCATCAGTAAAGGAATCGTGGCGGGCATTGGTTCTGTCATTGTGTTTGTTCCGCAGATTGCATTACTCTCGTTGCTTATCACATTACTCGAAGATTGCGGTTACTTGGCGCGCGCTGCATTTATCATGGATAGAATCATGGGTGTGTTCGGCTTGCAAGGTCGTTCATTTGTGCCGTTGCTTGGCTCGTTTGCATGCGCCATACCGGGTATCATGTCGGCGCGGATTATCCCGTCGCGCAACGACCGTTTGATAACAATACTTATAGCACCACTGATGGCATGCAGTGCGCGCCTTCCCGTTTATACTTTGCTTATTGCTTCATTCATACCGGCGGTTGCAGTGGCGGAGATTTTTTCTCTGCAAGCCGTCGTGATGGCGGCACTCTATGCGCTTGGATTATTCATCGGTCTGGTGGTTGCATTTCTGTTACGCCGCCTGATGATTCCCTCTGATAAAATACCGTTCCTTATCGAGTTCCCGCCGTACCGTGTGCCTTCGGCAAAGAGTATCGCGCTGTCCGTTTGGGGGAGGGTAAAGGACTTTCTGACAACGGCGGGTACGGTGATTCTTTTGCTTTCGGTGATACTCTGGGCGATGACGGAATTTCCCCGCGCCGACATTCCCGCCGGAACACCTGAATTGGACGCACAGAGGATACAGCTTGAGCAATCCGCCGCCGGAACACTTGGCAAAGCAATTCAACCTGTCTTTGCACCGCTCGGCTTCGACTGGAAAATAACTCTTGGTGTTATCGGCTCGTTTGCCGCACGCGAGGTATTCGTTTCGGTAATGGGTCAGATTTACGCAACTGATGTAGCCGAATCCGATGCGGGATTGCGGCAGGTGCTTCAACGCGAGATTCCGTTCGCCACAGCAACAGGCATCATTCTTTTTTATGTGTTCGCGCTGCAATGTATGAGTACCGTTGCCATTATCCGCCGTGAAACCGGCTCATGGAAATGGTCGGCATTCGCATTTGCCTATACCTTCGCGTTGGCATATACCGCCGGCGCAATCGGACATTATCTTGCATCATAGTGGAGAATAGAATATGGATGGAGATTACACCCGCCCTGTTACAGATTCCTTTATCATTGTCGGCGACCGCGTGCTTATCCGACCTAAAACACCTGAGGGTGTAACGCCATCGGGGTTGGTGCTGCCACCGGGCGTACAGGAAAACCAAAAGACGCAACTCGGTTATGTGTTAAAAGCGGGTCCGGGCTATCCCATCCCAATCGCAACCGATGCAGACGAGCCGTGGAAAGAACAATCCGACACGGTAAAGTACATACCGTTGCAAGCAAAGCCGGGCGACTTGGCGATGTACCTGCAATCCGGTGCTTATGATATTGAGTACAACGGCGAGAAATTCGCCATCGTCCCGCAAAACGCTATTCTACTGTTGGTAAGGGAGGAGTATTGAAAATATCTATTACTTGTTTATAGAGTTATGAATCGTTTTAACATCAGTTAGTTTGAATGTCAAGCCCTCTTTTTTGTGATATGGAGGAGTCCCGTTTAACATATAGAATATATTATCTGAAAGTATTGTCCATATATATAAATAGTCACCGCTCTCAAACTCAATCTTACATCCACTTTGATATGTACCATAATGATTAGTCAGCAACTCAACATAAATATAGATTGTTTTCCCTAATTTCTTTAGTACTTGATTACTCAAAAATTGGTTCTCTTTCCATCTGTACTGTTTTTTTTCAAAGTCAGATTCTAAGATTCCTTTACCATGAAAACTACCTTTTTGAATTTTTAGTGATTCACCGTCTCCATCACAATCAAAAATAAATTCATGCCCATTGGAAAATTTAATTTTTAGTGTTCCCAGAGATTCAGAATCTAGCTTTCCACAATAAAAATATTGCTCATTAATTACTGACTCAAGTGTGTACCCAATCATTGAATGCAGGTATTCAACATTGTTGTTATGTAGTAATCTGATTCTATCATTCATATGATGTATAAAATGAAGTATTTTTTTGGGTAACAACAGTGTATAGTACTACAATCTTGTTTATTCGACGTTGACTTTAATATCAGATAGTAATGCTTATTCTTGTGACTTCTTGTTAGTACTAAAATTAGTGCTGATAACAAGATATGTCATGATGAAAACAACACTCTGAATGATTGAGTATGGGAATCACATCATTACCTTCCGCAAACGAATACAGAAATCCCGGTATGGAAACAGGAAATGTAATAAACAAAGCAACCAGTACCCAGTTACCGTTCAGCATGTTGCTGCCATAAGCAGAAAGCAGGGCAACCGTTGATAACCCAACATAGAATACACAAAAGATGAACTGTTTTTGTGCGATTGAATGTCAAGTAGTATCCTGTTCATATCAAGCAAGTAAAACCCAGTCCTCCCACTACTTCACAACCACAAGCTGCTTTACGGCACTGAACACGCCGGCTCGGAGAACGTAGGTATAGCAACCGGAGGACAGAGAACTAAGGTCGGCATCAATGCTGTGCTGCCCGCCGCGATACACACGCGAACCGTTCTCGATCTCTTTCACTACCTCACCCGATGCTGAATACACCACTAACGAAACAGGCACCGTCTCCTGAATATCGAAACGGAATGTGGCTGTATTGCCCGCCGGATTGGGCTGCGTTTGGTAAAGTTGCGGGCGCGTACCGATATACTTCCACGTGGTTGTGTTGCACTCGCCGCCTATCAAACATTTCGTTGTAGGTGCGCTGGCGCGGACATCCAAGAAAAGTAAGCTGTCGGTTGTAAATATTTGCGGCGGGATAATCTCGAACTTGTCTTCAACAGTATCAGGTACAAGCACGGCAAAACGCAGTTCGGCAATCTTTCCGGCGCGTACTTGCATCAGCTTGCTGAAGTCAAGATTCAACATCGAGAAGCCGCTTGGCGTTGCTGTCATTGACGTGCCGAAGACCGACGTTGCATCAAGGAACTTGAACATGAACGGATTCCAGCGGACGCTCATCGCAAAACTGACCGGCTCAAGCCAATAGGTTGTGCTTCGATACACAGTATTCAAGTCCTTATCTAAGTAAATTGGGATTGCCACCGTGTCGCCGATACCCGCACTAATGTCGGGCGGTGCGCTGAAATTACCCGCATCCGTGCCGAACTGAACCGGATAGACAGGTGCATAGCCCTTGCCTTGCAAACGGACGGAATCTTTGAGCAAGAGCGGACAGGGGAATGTGCTTGCCATATACGCAAGCGTGTCGAACGAGCTGAAGTCACGCGGACAGTATTCAACTGTGACGATACTTGAATCGCCGGGCGGAATCAATGTTGTGCGCGGCGGTACGGAACTAATGTAGGTGAGTGCTTTGTGCTGAACAAGCAACGAATCAACGGTGATGGTTGTATCGCCGGTGTTATACATGGTGAACGTGCGTTGGGCGCAGTCGAGTACGCGCACGCTGTCGAAATTCACGATGCCTTTTTGCGCTGCCATTCCTAACTCGGCAACGATGATTGTTGCACGGTCGCCTGCGGCAAAATCATCCATGTTGTAGCGAAGGACTTCGGGCGAATCGAAGCGCAAACTGTCGAGAGTGATTTGGATGGTGTCGCGCTGTGTGCCGATAGGGACAAAACTCAGTACCATGATTTCATCAAGCGAGTCAATATCGCGGCAGCCCTTAATGCTAATCTCGCGTCCGTTCACAGCACGCGGTGTGATAACCGGCGTTGAGAATTGCGAGGTTGCTCCAGTATAGAGTAGTTTGGTTGTATCAAACTGCAACCGGTAGCGTATGTCAATCACACTTCCACCACTGACCGATGTTTCGGGCATCTTGCGTGTGGAATAGACCGGAATGCGGACGGTATCGCACGGTATTGTTTTGAAGACACGCGGCGACTGACCTGTACTATCGAAGTTGAGCGCAATTGTATAGTTGAAATCGGCAATGCCCGACCCTTGCAGATAAATCGTCGTGTCGCTATCAACACACGGTTTACTGTAATGAATTTTTGCCCGTGCCGTATAGACCCGTTTCGCACGCGGCTTAAACCGGAATCGTATCGTATCGGCTCTGCCGCCCGGCGCAAGAAGTATAGGGAAGTTTAATGCACCGCCCGCCCTATTCGTTGCAAAGAACACGTTCTCGCTTGGTTCAAAGGTGATAGAATCAATCTGTACCGGCTCTTGGAACTCGTTGAGATCAATCGTAGGTATTTGCACCAAGGAAATCTCTTGACGAATCTGCCGCCACGTGGCAAACGCATCTACAAGTGTGTTCGGGAAGAAGAAGTTCACAGAATCGGGACGGAACGTCAAAGCACGCTTGCCGATAAGCTGGATGTTGAATGAGTCGCGCCAGAAGCCGCCTTTGCCAGATGCCTTCATGCGGAACAATACATTGCTTGTAATGTTGGCAGCCACTGCGGTCGAGCGCGGGCAGAACGTAATGGCAAGAGTATCGGAAGTCAGCGGCGGAACAGGGTAGGGAAACACGCCCGCATTCTTAGTAAGATATGGCGACGTGTAGCGGTAGAGTCCTGTCTGTATCGGCGTTCCGGCAAACCACATCGAATCAATAAACATTTCATGAACGACGCTGTTGTTTTGCAACGGGAAAATTTCCGTCTTACAATCGCACGGTCGTACTTGACTGAAATTATGCAGCGAAACGGGCGCATCGAGTTTCACGATTTTACCACCGCCGGTCAATCGGCTTTTCGAGCTGACATTCACACATGGTGTGTTGGAGTAAATAATGGCATCGTTATCATACTTCTGTGTTGTGGTCGGCTCGAAGACAACAATCGCAATGACGGAATCACGCGGTTTCAAGGTCATCGGAACGGTGTCGCGCAGTCCTGCACGCTCGTAGCGGATGAGCCGGAAACCGGGCGGTATAAAGAGGGAATCCACTTTGATGTCCATGAGCGAGGCGTTCTCGATGTAGAGAGTATCGGTTTTAGTATCGCCTGCTTCGATAGTGCGGAAGGTGACAAGCGGTGTGATATACACTTTCGGTGTGATGGATGTACCGAGCAGTTGCACTTTCCACGGGTCGCCGCTGTTCGGCGTGTAATTCAAGTATGCTTTGGTAACGATGTCCGTTGTGTTGTTCTTTGGTGTAAAGAGGAACTTAAACTTCCTTCGTTGTCCTCGCGGAATCGTGGTTGTGAAGCCCGCAAGGGACGGCGGGTCAACCGGAGTGAATGTGCCGTTGGGGTCGCCGGTGATGCTGAAGTTCCGTAGCGTCTGGTCGGTTGATGAGACATTGACAATCTCAATCGAATCCTCGCGCGATGAGCAGCCGACAACATTTTCTGTTCGCATGTAGAGCGGTGAAAAACTGAACCGCTCGATGATGCCCTTGCCCCTAACGGGGATACACTGTGTTGTAAAGCAACGCTGCTCGAAAAGGCAGAGTTCATCAATGTAGGTGATTGAGTCAACCGGACGGAATGTGAGGTCAATCGTTGTGGATTGCCCGGGTGCAAGCGACGCGCTTTTCGCTCCCGGAAAGATGAAGACGTCGCCCTTTTTCATGTAGAACGAAATATTCATCACATCGGTCGTGCTTCGGTTGATGAAAGTGACTTTGATTGTAGAATCCTTTCCGACTATAACGTTGCCGAAATCAACATTCTGTGTCGAGAATTCAACATCATTGTCGCGTCCTGTTCCGGTATAGGCAACCTTATGCACATACGAGCATGGCAGCGGGGTGCGATTATCGCGGTCGAGCAAACGGAAATAATAGACAATCGTATCGTTCACAACACCCGGACGCGAGGGACGGAACCGATAGTATTTAATGGGCTGCCCCACCTGTGCCGACGGCGGCAGGGTGAATGTTGGCGGCGTTCGCGGCTGACCGACAGGAACAAGGGTTGAGCCAAATTTAATACTGTCAATAAGTACATTTCTCCGCGTCAGGTTATACCAATTCCACGAGCGCGGATCGCTGATGTCGTTGGGGCATGTTGCGGGGAAGGAGAATCGTTTTATCGTCGTTCTGCCGTCGGTTTGGCGAATATCAAAAACCTGTTGCACAACACCACTGATTGGTATGATACCGCTGCCTTTACACGCATCGTCGCTGATAACAAACAATGTGTCGTTAAATGCGAATGTTGTGTCAACCACTTGCTTGAAACGGATGGTGAAGTCGAGACATTCATTGGGTGTGAGAATAACAGGGAACGGACGGTTGGCGGGCGGGAGCAATTCGAATGCGGCAGTTCTGAACTGACCGCGTGTTATCGTGACATTGCGGTTTGTTCCCGTTGCCAGCGTGTTGTTGCAAATCCTAATCACACTGTCAATGTATGGTGTTGTTGTGCAACCAGCAAAGATGGTGTCGAACCGCATGGAGAGGCGGTTATACCTGATGTCGGTATAGCGGTTCAGATTGAAGCGGACGGTGTCATTCACTGTGCATCGGTTGGCATTTGTCAAACGCAATTGCGATACAATCGGTCCGGTAAGAATACCAAAGTAGGTGAGGGTGGCTGGTAATGTCTGTCCGGCGGTAAGTGTGAGTGATGTGGGTGCAATGCGGAATGCTGTGCTATTTGTACCCGCAACCGAAAGCCCGACAGTACTGCCGCAGACCGATGTGTCTTGCACGGTAATCGCCCATGTTTTGGTCGAGTCGCACTTGATGTCTTCGGTGATTGCTCTTGTTGCAACGCCATTCACACTAATGATGTGTTTTGATTGAAGTGTCCGTGTGGATGGAGAACAAATAACCTTGTTTCGCGTCTTGCCCGCATAGCCGTTGCCTGTAGCATCGCAGAGATCCAGTCCGTTTCGTTCGGCTTCGTTACAACGGTAATAAAGTACCAAACCCGATTCATTTCCCGCAAGCGATTTATTGCTGTTACAATAGAGTTCCTGCCAGCCGAGTGCGCGCTTCCATATACGTATTTCGTCGAGCTGACCGACGAACGCCCGCGAGCCGCTCTCATTCACGAATGATGCCGATGCACCGATAAACACGTTGCTTTGGGTGCGTTGCGAGCGAAGTGCGGTTGGAGCATTTGCACCGGTTGCCACCAAACCGCCATTGATATAGAGTTGTACCTGCCGTGTGCTGCCGTCATACACACCCGCTACGTGAACCCACCGGTCATAATATGCCGCGATGTTGCTGCGTGCGCGGATGTTATCAGCATCGCCGTTGTTTGTTGCGGTGGCATTCACCTCGAATACCAATTCACCCGATGTATTGATATAGAACTTCCACACATCGTCGAAGTCACGGTCGGTTCCCCATAGCGAGGCGATATACACATTGCCTGCCTGTTGCTTGGGGTTCATCCACATCTCAACCGTCAGTGCATTACTGAATTGCCCGATAATTCCACGGTTATCTATACGCACGTAATCCACGTCCTGACCGGTGCCGGTAAACGAGGTATAAGCGCGGGCGATACATGACTTATCCGCATCGCATGGAGCGGGAAACTGTGCGCGGAGCGGTGAAGTAGCGATGAATGCGAGAGTTGCAAACGCAACGACGGCGCAAAACGGGTGAAATCGGGTGACAAGCATCATAATGTTCTGTGATGAGGATGTTGAACTTCCGGGTGTGCGCATGTAAAGACACAAAACTTTGTCATGCGTTCCTCTTCCTTTACCAAAAATCGTACCTCACCGCCGGAAACGAAAGAACTTTCTTTGAAAGCGTGAAGATAATTCTCTATCGGAGAGGTATCGGGTTGGTGTAATTGAGGAAAATGCTACGGCTGCGGGGGTGGATATTTAAGACGTGACACATCCAACATACACTTCACTCAGTGTTGCTACCCGCAAGGAAAGCGCAGTCCGTTTTCACCCAAGCGTTCTTGCGTTCTGCTTCCAACCAATACCCTCAAAAAAAGCAACCACCAAATTCCGCTGAAATCGAACATTTATTTTTTTCACCCCAAAAAAGTAGTAATAAAGTAGTAACGGACGGGACGAAATAGCAGATAAGTTTGCCACACAAATACAAGCACCAGTTCAACATTTCTTTAATTAAAATGTTAAACTGAAAATAGTGTTTGGTATTTGAATCGGTATCACCTACGTTTACTTGTAGAAATAGTCCGGCGTAATAACCGGATAGTACATTGTAAGCGTTAGACATACTCGGTTCATCGTGAAATCTTGGCAGATTAAGAGAAAGAATCGCAGTAAGGAAAACGCCCGGCAACGGGCGCGTTCTTTATTGTTTCTTCTTCGGCTCTTGCAAGTGCCGTGCTTAGAGCAATAGTGCAACGTCGCCCTTTTTTTTCAAAGGGTGAGGAAATAGGGATAGAAGGGCGCAAGCCCGCATTCACTTATTATCTCATATTCAAAGAAAGGAGTCAGCAATGGCTCGACAATTCAGCCGCAATCTTTACAGGCGGCACGTTTCAACCCGAACGCAAGGTGCGTTCAATCTCCCTCTCCCGTCGGAGAGGGCTGGGGTGAGGATTCTTTCTATACTCTTGGCACTCGTTGCTCTTACCCATACATCCTTGGCGCAACTTCCGGGCGTAATTATTCCTATTGACTCTGGTCTACGCGCACGGGGTTTTGAATGGGCGGTATTAATGAAAGCTAAAATTGGCGGCGTGCACTTCTCGCCAAAAGGCACATACCTTGTTGCAACAGCCGACAGCACGTTTCTTCTTGAGCCGATGTCGGCAAGGGTCGTGAAGGCGTTTCAGAAGTACGGCTACACAAGCATCTCATCCGACGAGCAGTATCTGCTCGGATTCGACTACCGCGACAGCTCCGTCGTGAAAGTCCGCATAGACGACGGGAAGACGGTTGCGCGACACCGCTTCGACAGCTTGTCGAACTGGAGCAGTTGCACATTCACGAAGGACGGCAACTACTGTGTGGTTGTGCAAGCCACACCGTGGAAGACAACAGACCCAAGCCCGCCAAGCCGTCTAAGCTGGATATTCTTCAACGTGAACACAGGCGAGGTTGTTCACCGCAAGAACTTCCTTCGAGAGCCGGGGGTTATTAGTGCAAGCATACAGGATGTGGCATTTGATTGTTCAGAAGAACGGCTCTTTGTCGGCGTAGCGAAATACTGGAGTACAGGCGGCAGAGGCACGATGTGTTACTACAACAAAGCGACGGGTGATAGCGTAACGAAGGTTGACTTAGGGGCGGACAGTCCGGGGGGATATTTTATGCAGCTTTCACCCACATGCAAGTACATGAGCGTAACAGACCCATCGAAGTTCGACACCCCAGACGAAGGTATTAGCGTGTATAACATCGCAACTAAGGAACGCCTTGCACACTTTACAATGAACGTCATGGGGACTCGTGAACAGTTCACCCCCGATGAAAAGTATTTGGTGGTGAGCAGAAAGGATAACGACGGCAGTATTGATATTTATGATATTCAATCCGGCAAGTTGATGTACAAGAATACACCTGGTACTTTTAATGCTGTAGCTATAGCACCAAAGAGTACACATTATTGCTCCTATGTTGTGGATGAACTCTACATGATACAGATGCCGGACTTCGTAACAGATGTTGATGAGCGTAACCCACCAACCGATATCCTCTACCCGAACCCAAGTACGGGTGTGGTGGAAATCAAATGCACCCTACCCCGTGCAGGTGTGCTGACGATGACGGTAAGCACAAGCGACGGGCGTATAGTCCGAACAATAATGCAACCCGGTGAGGAAGGCGAAAACAAGTTTGTACTACCAACGGCAGACCTGTCCTCAGGCGGCTACCGGCTCCGATGTACTATGGGCGGCGGCTACAGCCAAACGTATTCCTTTATCATAACCAAATAAAGGAATACAACCATGAAAACACCTATTCTCATCGCCCTTTTGGCGAGGTTTAGCTTTGATAGAGCTTATGAGTGAACCATAACGGTATTGTTAAAGCTCACGCCGGAACATTAGAATGGAAGAGAACTGCGCTTTCCGGCATGAGGACGTAATGGGCGGAGGAGAATGGCGCGGTGCCGGCTTGAGAGAAAATGCAGTATATGAAAACAACAACGGCGCGAAGGATAAGTCCTCCGCGCCGCGTGATGTGTGCAGGAATGCTGCGGGGTTAATCGCAAGCGCGCTTAACAACAACCGTGATACGGCGGTTCACTTTGCGGAGTGCTTCGAGATCTTCTTTTTTCATCTTCTTGGCGGCTGCCGCGCTTGGCTCGGCGTTCTTGGGCTGCGAGCTTCCGTAGCCGATGGCACTGACTAATTTTTCGGGCTTCACGCCTTGGTCAATCAGCCACTGACGCACTTTCTTTGCGCGTAAATCCGAGAGTTCCTGATTGCGCTTCGGATTGCCTTCCGCCGATGCATGACCTTCCAGACCGACTTGCAGTTTGTCGCATTGGTTCACGTATTCAAGCAACTTGGCAAGCGAGGGGCGCGTGCCTTCCACCTCGTAGTTAAACTCGTCGGTGTTCACAATAAAGAGAATGTCGGGGAAATCGGTTTTTGTGCCGATGAGGATTTTCGGTGCTTCGGGACAGCCGGCGCGGGTTGTCGCAGTGGCTGCGGCAATGCCGGGCGTGAGCGGGCAGCCGTCGTCACCGTCTTTTACGGTGTCGCCGTCGGTGTCGGGATTGTTGGGGTCGGTGCCGATGTCGTTCTGCTCTTTTGCATCGCTGAGTTTGTCGGCATCGGTATCGGCAAGGTTGGGATTGGTTTTTATGCCTTTGGGTCCGTAGCCAAGAACTTCGTCGCCGTCTTTCAGCCCTTCGCCGTCGGTGTCGTCTTTGAGCGGGTTGGTTTTGTGTTTGTTCACTTCGTCGCCGTCGCTAAGTCGGTCTTTGTCGGTATCGGTCGAAAGCGGATTGGTTTTGTGGGAGTTCACCTCGTCGCCGTCTTTGAGTCCGTCACCGTCGGTGTCGGGTTTCGCCGGATCGGTTTTAACGGTATTTACTTCTTCGCCATCGGCAAGTCCGTCGCCGTCACTGTCGCGTTTCAGTGCGTCGGTTTTGTATTGGTTCAGTTCGTCGCCGTCTTTCAGACCGTCGTTATCGGTGTCGTCTTTCGTTGGGTTTGTTTTTGTGGTATTCAGTTCCTCGCCGTCGGCAATGCCATCACCGTCGGTGTCGGTTTTGAGCGGGTTGGTGGAGTGCTTTTTGACTTCATCGCCATCACCGAGCGAGTCGCCGTCGGTATCGGCTTTGAGCGGGTCGGTTTTGTAGGTGTCCACTTCGTCGCCGTCGAGCAGAGCGTCTCCATCGGTATCGCCGACCAATGGTTTTGTTTTGCGTGCGATTTCCTCGCCGTCTTTGAGGCGGTCGCCGTCGGTGTCGGCGTTAATCGGATTGGTCTTGTGGATAACGAGTTCGTCTTTATCGTTCAATCCGTCGCCGTCGGTGTCGGGTTTTTTGGGATCGGTGCGTTGAGCATCCTGCGGGAGTGCGGCGATGTATTCTTCCGAGAATCCCTTGGGTGTTTTGCGAAGCCCGCGAATCTCGTAGCCGTCGGGAAGTCCGTCGCCGTCGGTGTCGGGGTTGTTTTCATCGGTGCCAAGTTGTTTTTCCTGAGCGTTCGAGATACCGTCTTTGTCGAAGTCGGCATCGCCGAAAACGTAGTAGGTAAAGCCGAGTCCGGCGGTGAGGAATGCGTCGTTGCCGCCGGCACTGATGCCGGCAGGTGCTGCAAGGACATTACCGGTTGATGAGCCGCCGGCTTTCATTGTGCCGGGTTTGTAATCATCAAGATAGTCCGTAGCTGTAAAGCGGTAGGTGGCGCGTCCGTTCAGCACGAAGTCGTCGGTCAGGTATAGTTCAAAGCCGCCGCCCACAGGGAATACCACGCCGCCATTAAGTCCGGTTGTTGTGTATAATCCCGCCGACTGTCCGGGGAGGATGTCGCCCAAGCCGCCGCCGCCCGAAAGACCGGGGCGCGCTTGAAAACTCATCAAGCCCACACCGCCAAAGACAAAGGGAACGAACTTTTCGCCCGGCAGCAAGTTCAGCGATGCCAGCACTTCGTAGCTGAAAATGCGAATGTTATTGCGGTTATCCTGGCTCTCGCCCGAGATAGTTGTCCCGTTGGGGAATGTGCCGCCCGGTCGCGCATTGGGATTGGGGTTTTCCGCCGAGCCGCCGAAGTAATCCGTATAGCGGCTGATGTTGTTATCCACGTTCACGCGGTAGCGAGGGTTGGCTATCGAAAACTGCGCCTGTAGCGAGAGATATGAGAGGGCATTATAGCGGAAAAAGAGGTCGCCGCCAAGCCACCACGAGTTATCGGAAAATTCACCAAAGTACTTTGCCGTACCGGCATTGAAGCCAAAGCCCGCACGTCCGGCATCGCTTTGAGCATACAGTAGGTTGGATGATACGCCAAGAACTATGGCGATGAGCAAAGCGTAACGCTTCATACTGTCCCCTTAAAGGTTATTTGTGAATACAGGTTGATTATTTCCCTAACCGTCCGGTTTCTCCTGATGGAAAATTAGAGAATCCCCGACGAACAGCCCGCAAGAAAGTGCTAAGGTTATGAGATGGTAGCGGAGAAAGGAAAAACGTGAATTTGTAACGATATGCTTATGTGCAGGTGTTATCTCCCATAAACAAATACCCAGAGAGTATCATACTTTGAGTGGATGTATCCTCCGCCTACCATTCCGAACGCCTCTTTACATCTGTTCTCTACAGTGATGCGGACATGTTTATCACCGCTCCTGTTAAAGGTGTATTTATACGTAAAGATGGAGTCACTTCTGATGTAGTTGCCAGATTCGCCCGATGTTCTAAATCTCTCGGAGGTTTCGGATTGAGTGGGGTTAATATATTCACCGCCGTAATAGGTCATGCGTCCATTTTCGTAACTGTATGAATCCACATGATACTTCATTCCATGTATTTTGAATTTGACAGTTCCTGTATCGCCCATGTTCAGGGTTTTGTCATAACTGAGAATACTACACGAGGGTGATTCATTACCCTTACAGTAGTTATAGCACGAGAGAAAAACCGGCATTGTGGTAATGACAACGATAGTGCGTACTATGAGATGTTTCATAATTTGCTAAGTATTCTTTGGTTATAGAGCAAATCTACGGACGGGTAGCGATTGATGTATTGGGGGTTTAGCATCGGTATTTGTTGGAAGCACTACGCCAAAACGCACGGGTGAAACGGACTGCGCTTTCCGGCAGATGGCGGGTTTGGGGGAACGGATGGCGCGGTGCCGGCTTGGCACCCATGTTTGTGTAGTCCGTAATATCAATAAACTATAATGATGATAGCTGTGATGATAACGCTACGGCAAACTTGACGCGGATAATTTTGACAACGATTGTTCAACGGAAAATGCTATCCTATGAATCGTCGTACATTTATTACCGCAGCAGCAGCGGTGTCAATGGCACAGACCCTTCCGAATGCATTGTATGCGACAACCGAAACAGTTGCCGCGCCGGTGAAGCGACCGTCGCCCCACCGTTGGCAGCCGACATCAGTCACATCAACGTGGCTCGGTCAGTCCACGATTTTACTTAATATGTTCGGCGTTCACATCCTTACCGATCCGGTGTTATTCAATGCGGTGGGAGTCAGGTTGTTCGGTGCAACATACGGTCATACACGCCTGACGAAACCGCCGCTTGCCGTGCAGGAAATTCCGAAGCCGGACATTGTGTTGCTCTCTCATGCACACATGGATCACACCGACAGGCAAAGCTTGGAATACTTGAGCACTACCTATCCCGAACAGATTAGCGTGTTGTGTGCCAAGAATACACGCGATGTGATTCACGACCTGCCGTGGGCATCGCTTCGCGAGCTTGATTGGTGGGAAAGTATCACTGTGCATGGTATTACAATCAGCGCGGTCGAAGTACTCCACAACGGTGCGCGGTTTCCGTGGGACCCCGACCGGCGCGACGGAACACGTAATGGAAGAAGTTACAACGGGTATTGTATGCAGTCGGGCGGTTGCACATTGTTCTTTGCAGGCGATACGGCAATGACCGAATCGGTTCGGGAGTTGCAATCGCTACGTATTGACGCTGCGTTCATGCCTATCGGCGCATATCACGGGTATAGCCGTTTTCACTGCACGCCCGAAGAGGCGCTTGCCATGTCGGCGATGATTGGCGCACGGATGACCGCACCGGTTCATTGCATGACATTCAATCAAAGCGATGAGCCGTTTTCGGAACCGATGCAACGCTATCAATCCGCAGTACGTGACCATACTACGCGCAGCGGATGGCAATACATTGGAGAAGATTGGGTTATACAGTAAAAAAAAACATCCGTGAAAGCGGATGTCTTGTGTACCATGCGATGTGATGATGATGGGTGAGAGATATGATTATGCTATAAGTATGTCGGATTCTGAAATGGTGCTTTGAACCCGTCGCAGTTTCGAGCGCGAGGCGAGTTCGCTGTCATATACTTTTTTGATACCGTCGCCGATTGCTTTTTCCACGTCGCGGATGTTGCTTACAAGCCGCATCAGTCCTCCAAGTTCCACCGATGCCGCTTGGTCGGTTCCCCATAATGCGCGGTCGAGCGTGATATGCCGCTCGACAAAGCACGCACCGAGTGCCACCGCAGCCCACGTTGTTGCCAATCCTGTTTCATGTCCGCTGTAGCCCACCGGGACTTTATACATTTTTCGGAGCGTCTCAATCATACGAAGGTTGAGTTCTTCCGGCTTGCACGGATATGTGGACGTTGCGTGTGCAAGCAGCAGGTTGTCGGTGCCAAGTATTTCCACTGCATCAACAATCTCTTGGATAGTGCTCATACCGGTTGAAAGGATAATCGGTTTTCCTGTTCCACGTACAGCCATGAGGAGTTCGCTGTCGGTGAGCGAAGCCGATGCAATCTTATAACACGGAACGGAAAACTGTTCGATAAACTCGACAGACGGAACATCCCAGCACGAGGCGAACCATTGAATGCCGCGCTCCTTGCAGTGCCGGTCAATCTCATCAAACTCGGAGTACCCGAATTCAATTCGTTTCCTGTACTCCAAATAGGTCATTCTCCCCCACGGAGTGTCGCGTTCGATAAACCATTGCTCTCGCGGAACGCAGAGTTCGGGGGTTCGTTTCTGGAATTTTACCGCATCGCATCCCGAAAGGATCGCACCGTCAATGAGGCGTTTTGCAAGCTCGACCGAGCCGTTGTGATTGATGCCGATTTCAGCAATGATATAGACCGGGTTGTCGTGACCAACATGCCGCGACCCGATAAGGACAGAGGTATTCATGTGTGAACAAACGTGGTTAATATGGGTTGTTTCAGATATAGATTCTGATACTGATAATGTTCCGTTATATAGCTGTCCACCCGCCGTCAATGACAAGGTTGGCACCCGTCATATACGACGATGCGTTGCTTGCCAGAAAGAGGAGTGCGTCTGAGTATTCGTGCGGTTCAGCCATGCGTCCAAGAGGCACTCTCTCGGAATAGTTCCGTATAAAGTATTCATCTTGATGATTGCTGATGCCGCCGGGCGATAGTGCATTAACGCGAATGTTATGCTTTGCCCAATATGCTGCCAGAAACCGTGTGAATCCGAGTACCGCTGCTTTTGATGTGGGATACACCGCCGATTTGAAGAATCGCTGTTCTGTTCCGTCGTGGTAAATTGATTGGTCGGGAGCCACAAGTCCGTAGGTGGATGCGATATTGATAATCGAACCACCAGACGAGGCAAGCATCGCTGAGCCGAGTATTTGTGAGCAGAGGAACATGCCGCCCACATTCACGTTCATCACGCGCTCCCACAGTGTGTAGGGATAATGCTCGAATTGCGATGCTTCCACAGCAGGTTTATCAGCAGCTTCCACTGCATCGTTGATAGCAGCGTTATTGACCAAAATGTCTATCGAACCAAAATCACTCAACACTTCATTACGAAGTGCGACAACGGATGCGTAGTCGGTGACGTTGCAACGCAGTGCGCGGGATTCCGGCACAAACGATTCGATAAGTTCGCTACACCGTTCCACTTCAATATCAGTGGCAATGACGTGCGCTCCGGCGTTTGCCAAGGCAAGGCAAAACTCTTTCCCCAATAATCCTGCGGCACCGGTGACAATCGCAACTTTACCCTCTATGCTTATGCTGTGCATACATTATGATATGTTTTGTAACTGTATGCAAAAATCCCCCTTACATATTAGGGAACTGTTAGCCGGGTGTTAGCTTGATGTACGGATATGTTGTGATACCGTAATGTACGTACCCGCAATGCTCAGCGGCGCGGTTTGGAGTTGAAGTGGGTCGTCTTGCGGAACGCAGGTTGAATCACTTCACCGCGTAGCAGTTCGTGCAGTTCATTCCGTTTCACAAGTGCATGAAGTTGCGTGAATATGTCATCGTATGCTTCAAGTGTGTACTGGATGTCTTCCTGTGTGTGCGATGCCGACAGCGTATGAAAACCGTTCCACAGTATTCCGCGTTTGATAAGCTCTTGTTGGATATATGTTTTCAGAATGTTCGCATCCGCGATGTTGGAATCTATATTCAACATGGTGCGGCAGGGGAAACCCGAACATAGAATGTAGGGCAACCCGATATCCGCAATCAGTTTATTGATTCCCGTTTTGAGCTTGCGTCCCAATGTATCAAGTACCGAAGGGATGTTATTGTCGCGCAGCTCTTCGATAGTTGCCACAGCGGCTGCCAAACTCAGCGTCTCGCCACCGAAGGTGGTATAAAAGAACACATCTTGTTCAAGTAACTTCATAACATCGGCGCAACCGGTAAGTGCCGAGAGCGGCATCCCGTTGGCAATTGCTTTCGAGAAACACGCAAGATCCGCCTTCACCCCGAAATACTCTTGCGCCCCGCCTAATGCAAGGCGAAACCCAGTCCACATCTCGTCGAATATCAACAGCGAGCCGTTCTGATGGCATATCTCGCGCACTTTATGGAGAAAGTTGTCACGCGGTGCGGAGAACGTCGCCGGTTCCATTATCACAGCCGCCACAGAACCGTCTATCGCCGAGAGCAGCGATTCGGTATCGTTGTAGGCGAATGTATAGGTCAGCTCTTTGTTGAAGTCGGGTACGCCGAGCGTCCTGTCGGTGGTGGCAATGTACCAATCGTGCCATCCGTGGTAGCCGCAGCAGAGAATCACGTTGCGTCCGGTATATGCGCGTGCAAGCCGCACAGCCGCACTCGTCACATCCGCACCTGTTTTACTGAAGCGCACCATTTCGGCATTGGGGATGATATCATGCAGCAGTGAGGCAACCTGCACTTCGAGCGGATGGGTGAGCGAGAAACTGATGCCGCGCGTAAGTTGCTGCGAGATTGCATAGTCCACCGGTTCGTAGCAATACCCCAAAACAACCGGACCGACACCCATTGTGTAGTCAAGATACTCGTTGCCGTCTATGTCCCAGACAATCGCGCCTTTACCTCGGTCCAGAAATACGGGCGACACGCCGAAACTGTGTTGGGTTGTGCCTTTTGCCAACGTTTGCGTTGCGCCGGGTATCAGTTTCTTCGCCTTTGCGTGCATCTCTAACGACCTCTCGATAACCGGATAGTTATCGTTGAAGCATACCGAATTCATGACTTTCCCCGTTAAGCCGGATGGCAGATCAGGCATACCCGACGTACTTCCTTCGTTTTGGAAGTATGATTGAAAAAACTTGTCCATAACACGTAGTATTGATTGGTAAAATTCCCCGTTGAATTGATGAGCGTATGGTGTGTACAGGTTATGATGTGGCGCGAGCGACAGTGTTCTCTAAAAACATCATGATGCGGCTTGCAATAGCCGTTCCTGTCAGTCCCTCGCAGGTGAGCACGTCGTCCATCAAACCCGGGCGGAACCAGCGGTGGTGGAATGCTATCGGCAACACGGGTATTCGCACCATGCGGCGCGTAAGAACCTCTGCCACTATGGTTGACAAACCTCCCGTTTCAAAATGATCTTCGAGTACGACAAGGCACTGTGATGTTTGTGCTGCGCGGAGAATAGCGTCTTCATCCACAGGTTTCAACGTACGCATGTTCAGAATCATCGTACTGATACCGGATGCGCCAAGGTGATCCGCCGATTCAAACGCTTGCTTGAACAGATAACCGTGGGTAAGGATGCACACGTCACCGGTTTCGCCGTAACACTCTGCTTTACCTTCTTGGAAAACGGGGTCGTGTTTTGTTACGGGTTTTGCGTTGGTATAGCGAATGTAATAGGGTTTGGGCGAGAGCAGCACACTTGGCAGACCGATGAGAAGGTCGTCTTCATCCGCCGGCGAAAACACATTAACATTCGGAACTCCGCGCATGATGGAGATATCTTCTATTGCCTGGTGCGTGGGTCCGTTTGCCTCGCTCAGCAGACCGGGCACATAACCCACAAGTTTCACAGGGAGCGACGCAATGCCAATATCCGTCCTGATAAACTCGAACGCCCGCATGGTAAGGAATGCAGCAAGTGCATGACATATCGGGATTCGTCCCCGCAGTGCCAGTCCTGCCGCCATCCCTATCATTGTTTGTTCAGTGATGCCTGTATCCAAAAAGTTATTCGGGATACGTAGAGGCAGTGAGCGAATAGCGGCGCGGTTTTCCGCTGTCAGGACGATAAACCGGTCGTCGTTTTGAACGATGTGTTCGAGGAGTTGCTCATAGCGCGTTTGAGTCATGGGTTCTATGAAGAGAGTGGTGTAGTGGTGTGTTGTACCGGTCGTACCATCAGGACACGGATTTCCCGTTCGTTGTATGCAATGCGTGGCAATACCGATAGAGTAACCGCCTGCCAGCCGTCTGCACCACATTCATTCAGACGCTCAACTACCCGCCGCTCGTCAAAGTACCAGTCGTCGAATTCTATGCATTCAATCTTGTACTCGAATTGTTGATGCGGTGCAGCCGGTGTATAATGACGGAGTGCTTCCATGGGTGAGGCGCGTTAGCGAACAGTGAGCGGTTCGGTGACAAGGGTTGATTGCGGCGATGATGTATCTAACTCAAGGAGTAGTGATTCAATCTCATCCTTCGTGAAATTGCAAAACCACCGGTCCGCCTTTTCTTCAATACTCGGAACCCCTTTGCCGCGCACAGTTGAAGCAATGACAACAGCGGGTTGCGTTTGCAGCGAGAGCGGCGGGAAGCACGATT
>JAEUSO010000500.1 GCA_016788605.1 Candidatus Kapaibacterium sp.
GGTGTTGCCTTTGTGCAGCTTCGCCGCTTGGAAAACATCATCCGCGTGGAAATGCAGATTGCCTCTGCACCCGCGTTCAACACTGTTACAAAAGGAACGGGCTACGGATTCATCCGTTACCGAACGACCAAACGCGACGAGCCGCTACTCGACCCTGCGATTCTAAGCGCAATGCAACGCGCCTTTGCCGCCGCGAAAAACGATACGATGATGTATGCGAAGCAACAAGGCGTGTTGAACGTGCAGCCCGCACCGGTGCTTGCTATCGGCGGTCTCAGGTTTGTGAACGACCCGAGTCAGCCCATGTGGGGACTCTTTGCCAACCCGACGGTGAAAAGCTATGATGCCGCGCTTATTCTTGCAGAGCAAGCCGCAGCAGCAAAGAGCGCATTCTGTTTTGATATTGACACACGCGACAGCATCTTCGCCCTCTTCCGCCTGTACGGCATCGAGAACGACGGTCAGCCGTCCGCCAACGAACTCGACGCGTTGTATAAGTTCGATGTGGAGCGGTATATCGCCGGCGAGTTCACACGAACAAGCGGCGGGGCGCACCTCACACTAACACTCTATGCACTCGGCGGCAACGCGGCTATCAGTCCCATTCGCACAGCCGAGGCGGACATCGCCGATGATAACGTCATCGCGTTTCGCTCCGCACTCCGCAAAATGACACGCACCCTGCTTGAGATAGAGTAGTAGGGTTGTGTATGAGTTAATATAGTCACACTCATTACCAGAATACTCTCACACATCATGGATATGATAAGTAGATACCTGACCAAGCTGAAAAACGACCAAATAATGGCAGAATTCTACGTAGATAAATACGATGAAACCCATTATGGCATTCTTGTAGATTTCAGTAGCGACTTTATTGTTATCGAGAGGTATAATAATTTTTCTAAGTATGACGGGGTTGTTGTGTTAATGCGGCATAACATAAGTCGAGTCAGGTGGTCGGGAAATGAAATTGAGAGTATCGCAATGCTCGCTGATACATCGGCAAGAGACAGCGCACCGAAGATAAATCTTTCGTCAATAACGACAGTCATGCAGAGCATACACGCACAGTATAACCATATCACTGTTCATATTCAGGACATGGATAACAGCGTGTGTTTTATCGGACAAATTCACGAGATGGATAATGAAACTGTTATAATCCATGAGTTCGGGACAAAGGTATCGTTGGACAGAAAGTACATCATGCTTTCAACAGATACTATCACCCGGGTTGATGCAAACGGCGAGTATGAAAATTTTGTGAAGCAATTGTTCAAGCGGTAGGGTGACATCCGTATTGACGATG
>JAEUSO010000501.1 GCA_016788605.1 Candidatus Kapaibacterium sp.
TAATAGCGTAAGTTTCAAATGAATCTAAAGCGGGGCAGGTTATTTCTTCCTTGCAAGCACTGCTTGAACGTCGCCGCCATATTTCCTGATCATTGTCCGTAATGTTTCATAGTTAGAATCGTGTGTAGGGATAAGACCCTCGATGCTGTACGTATCGAAAAGCACCGTCTTACCTTTGGGCGTTTGTTGAAATTCTATCAACGATTTGATAATGAGATTTCTTATATCGGTAGGGAAGTTCTTACGAAACACGAGCGGGTCATTAGGAATCTCTTCTGTGAGTTCAAGAATTTTCACTTTCTCGAAAACATCCGGAAATTGCCGTTTCACCCGTACACGTGCATCGAGGTATTCCTTCGTAGCCGTATCGGGTGCGGAATAATATGTCGCGCCTGCATCAACCTGTTTCTGATACACCATAGTAACAACAATATCATGTTTATTGCCGAAGACGATTTGCGATGGTGTAATCTTGCGCTGTTCGAGTAATGCCTTGGGCAAAATATAACCGGATGTCGAAGCCGCGTCCACATAGGCGAAGGATTTCCCTTGAAGGTCGTTCAATGATGCAATACCATTGTCCGATCGAGTTATGATTTGCCCGCGATATGTCTTCTCTCCGTGCCGTCGTAAAACCATCATTGCTGCCTCCGCACCGTATTTCTCATGGGCAAGCACATAACTAAACGTATTGGTCAATGCGATATCAGCCGCACCACTGCCAAATGACTCGACAACTACCATAAAACTTGATGGTACGGATGCTGTGTAGAATAAACCGGTCTTTTGATGAAGATATTCTACCAGTGCATCGGCACTTGTGGTGACTTTATTTGCCTCAACCGAGGGGGTGAGCATAATCTTAATCGGATGTGCTTTCGACCCTAATGCCGTATCACCCGAATTGAACATCGGAAAAATACTCAACTTGAAAACTATTGCGACGAATATGATTGAGTAGATGAACGCCTGTTTCAGCATAACGGCTTGGCGGGGGTAATTGGTGTTTGGGTATGTGCGTATCCCTGTGGTAATTTCGCAATCTCTCTCGGAAAATATCCTAAAAAAAACCGGATATCGAAACCTACACCATAGGCGCGGCGCAAAGTTGCGGAGAGACCAAACAACATCAAAATTTTTATTCTTCATATAGCGAAAGGATTATCGTGAATATCCACGAGTATCAGGCAAAAGAGTTATTACGTAAGTATAATGTTCCCGTATTGAATGGTAAGGCGGTTTTTACGGCTGAGGATGCCGGCGTAGTTGCCCACAAGGAATTTGAACAACGAGGTACAAAGGTTAT
>JAEUSO010000502.1 GCA_016788605.1 Candidatus Kapaibacterium sp.
GCTAATTTTGTAAGCAACCAATTCAACAGTGGCATTAATTTCTTTAACATTTCCACCGGCACTTACAGCGGCACGGTATTTAACTGGAGTTTTGGTGATAATACATTCTCAACCACCACCTCTCCGGCACACACCTATTCGGCTTCCGGCATCTATACCGTCCAGCTTTTTGCCTATAACCCAGCCTTCTCAGCATCCTGCTCTTCGGTATATTCAACAACGGTAAGTGTTTGTACCTTGAGCGTCAATGCGGTTTCGCAACCAAGTCCAGGTGTGTTTAATTTTACTGCCACTGCCGCTCCAAATCCCACGAACGCCAATTATCGCTGGAACTTCGGAAATGGAAATACCAATCAGGGAACGAACCTAACGTCGGTGAGTAATAGTTATTCGAATGCCGGTATCTATACCGTTACCTGTTACCTCAGCAATCCGGCAAACTCGTGTTCGGTTACGGCAAGCACCACGGTAAATGCTTCCTGCTCTTTGCTGGCGGGCTTTAATTACACCACCGGTGCCAATGGCCAGGTTACCTTTGTAAGTTCGAGTACAGGCACCAATGGCTCCACCACGTATACCTGGAATTTCGGTGACGGTTCGCCCACCGCAACCGGCTCCGCTGTTTCGCATACCTATCTCGCGAACGGTACGTATACGGTTTCGTTGTTTGCAAATTCAGGGGGTGGCTGTAGTTCTTTCACGACCATTCCCATTGCGATTGTTAACAGCAACACCTGCGCTGCAAGCTTCACTTACAACAACCTTGGAGGCAACAGCATCTCGTTCACCAGTACCTCTTCTGGTGTCAACGGCAGTACGACTTACAGCTGGAACTTTGGGAATGGCACTACCTACTCCACAACCGGAACGCCAACAGCTGTGTGTAATTATACTGCGCCCGGAAACTATGTGGTTATCTTGAGCATCAACACCCCTAGCAACGGTTGCAATACAACATTCAGCCAGGTAGTAACGGTTTCTTCCGGCCCCTGCAATTTACTGGCCGGTTTTGTGACAAACACCCTGGCCCCGAATTCATTCAGTTTTATCAATGTTTCAACTGGTACCCTCAGCAGCACTTCTTATACCTGGGACTTTGGTGATGGTGGTTTTTCTTTTGGTCAAAATGCCAGTCACAGTTACATCGCCAGTGGACAGTATACCGTTCACCTGTATGCTAGTAACAACAACACATTAACGCCTTGTCTCAGTGATACCAGTATGGTCGTTAACAGCAGTTTCAATTGCACTATGTCCGCGAACTTCTCGCACACAGTGGGAAGTGGAGGACCGGTGACTTTCAG
>JAEUSO010000503.1 GCA_016788605.1 Candidatus Kapaibacterium sp.
ATCCGACCTCGGCGGGCGAGAGTCCCTTCGGCGGCTCAAACGCCGGATGTATCGTTCCACCGACGGGGTCGCGTCCGTGGCGATACCACAGAACATAGTTCAGAACAGACATGACGAGGAACCCGAATACGAACACAGGTAGAATAAGATTGTCCTGTAAGAAATCCCACCACCGGGCGGTAGTGTCGGGTTGAATAAACCCGCCGCGTGAACACCGGACGGAGATCGTCATACCTTGTGCGGAATCAAGCGGTACCGTGGTGCTGCATACAGCACGATTCGGTGTTTCCGCAACAGTTATACAATGCAATGCTGTGTCACCTGCATAACCTGTGAATCCGCGAAGTGAGGTGATAACCGCACCGGTCGGGATATTCACCACACACTCTGCATAATCAATGCTCAACCGCCAGCCATTGCCTGTTGCATTCCAATACACTTCATCATACGTATCGCCATGATACAGTTGTTCAGCGGTACGATACCAAAGTTTGTATTCATACTCCCCTTCGTCAAGATACACCATCGGATTACCAATCCGAACAACCACACCGTTTGGTGCGGATACTTGCTGAAAGAGTTCGGGTGAACCATTCATGGTAACGGAATCAAGGATGAACGGAACCTTCTTTAAGAATCCGTTCGGCTCAATGTACTTTGTCGGAAAATCGCGCTCGATACCGCGTTGAATCTGATTATCAACCTTGATACGTTGTCCGTGTTCATCCTTTTGCTCGCCGTCGCCGTTGTAGATGCGTATGACTTCACACACATGAAGCCAGCCGTCGGGCTGTACGTTGATGATACTGCGAAATGAGGTTATCCTATCACCGCGGTCGAAGCGGAGGAAATCACTTCCCGTCATGGTATTGACCGTTTGCCGGATTGCACGCTCGGCATAGCGAAGAAACAACATCCGGCTTGACGAATCGCACGGATTCGCTTGTGACGTTGATGAAGCATTTACCCACCGTTCCGCCTGAATCAATCGTGGAGCAGCATTCGATAGAATTTTTGAACTATACGAAGAATACCTGTTGTTGGCTATCCGTTCGGGAACACCAGATTGCACCGCCGCAGAGATTGATACTGCACGAAGCAAACTGTCGTACTCATTCTTTGAAAGACACGATGGCTTCCACGTGATTTCTTTTGAACGGCGTTTTGCCAGAGAGTCAGCGTCACACAGTATCGCACCTAATCAGTTTAAATTATAATCAATATTACAAAACTTAATGATGTAAAAAATTCAGAATACATAGTTGCCATAGCGACACAACTTACCT
>JAEUSO010000504.1 GCA_016788605.1 Candidatus Kapaibacterium sp.
GCACGGCGCGCACGTAGTACACACGCACCTGCGGCAGCGTCACTGCTTCCGGTCCTTTACTCACACGGATAACATAGTTCGGCTGCTCGGTATCTTTTTCAACACAGAACTTCGGCGTATGCGGACTCGGATATGCCCACGACTGCCCCATGATACTGTAGAACTCACGCTTCGATAACTCGCTTGCTTCATACGACCCAAGCGACCCTTCAACAATAACCACGTCGGCTTCGATAAAATCGGCGGGCAACTGCATAACGTAACTGCGGTTCGTGGTTTGCGTGCCTCCGAATCGCGTCATCGTGCGGCGGCGCGTTGTTTCCTCAACAACAGTATTACCAACCACCTGATTCATATTCAGCCAACAGGTGAACCGCTCGCGGTAGATAGGCAGGATAGCCATCTGCACATCGCGGCGCGCACGGTTGATAATCATCTCCGCTGTTCCGGCATCAAGCTCCTGACTGACGTAGTATCGCCGCAGTCGCATCATCATTTCGTCGTAGTAGTCAAGGATTGAGTACATGTCCGATTACATAAAGGGTTAAACAGGGATTCGCACGAAAAGAGGGGTTACGCAGGGACAACCGCAGATGGAGCAGATGCCGTTGCCACAACAAGCTGCGCCTGCTCCCAGAAATAACCGCTGTGGTTGATTACAATACCGTGTGCGATTGCAGGAACAGCCGTATTGTCCCACGTGAAGTCGTCACGCACGCAGAGGTCAAGGTCGTCGGGCGTAACCTTCAGCAGATCCGCCGTCGGTTTTTGGAATACCGCAACTTCGTCGGATGCACTGCTTTTATATGCAGAGAAACATCCGGTGACTGTGTTGAAAAACAACGGATTCATGCCGCTGCCGGGCGCAAGTCCTTGAATCAGGATGATGAGTGCCTGCTTAAGCGATGCTTTTTGATACTTTGTCATTACAGTTATTGATTAGGGGTGGGTAAAACATTCGGAGTAGCCGCCGGCTCAGGGTTGGGCAGCGACTCCATATTGATTCCTGTTGTTACTTTCATCGCACGATTGGTGCTCAGCAGCTTGAACCTCTGGCGAGCCATTGTCTCGACCATTGATTTCACCTCGGCAACTTCGCCGATACGCACATAGCAGCGAAGCAGCGTCGAGTTAATTAAGTACGATTCATATTCATACGGAACTGTCAGCAGCGAGCCGCCGATAAAATCATTATTCACGTCGCGCGGGAGGTTCTGCGGCGCGGCGTAGTATTCCATAAACCCCGACACCGTATTCGGAAACAGATGCACACACAACCTG
>JAEUSO010000505.1 GCA_016788605.1 Candidatus Kapaibacterium sp.
CCACAAAGTCGCGCACAGTTTGGCGAACCATTTTTTCGTCCTCGCTGAGGAGGTCGTCTATATTATAGTAATCAACACCTTGAAATGCCATGATATAATTGCAGTTAGTGAGTATGTCGTTATGAGTTACTGTTATTTACGATTCTGTTTCAATGAGTAAGCCGTCGTATCCGACCCTGATGTGATCGGGAAGTTCGGCGTTCAATTTGTCATGCTGTATTTGATGCGCGATATGTGTGAAGTATGTTTGACGTGCGCCGATGCGGGTTGCCGCCGCCACCGCTTGCTCCACCGTGAAATGCGTTTCGTGTTCATGATACCGAAGGCAATCGAGCACAAGTGTATCAACACCTTCGAGCAGGACAAACGATTCGTCGGGGATGAAGTTGGTATCGGTGCAATACGCAAACGAGCCGATTCGATATCCGTTCACACGTAGTTTGCCGTGCATCATCGGTATTGGTATGAACTCAATGTCGCCAATGGTGAACGGCTCAGAATCAATAACCGTGATGACGACTTGAGGTACGCCGCCGCCGAGTTGCTCTGGTTCTTCGAATGCATACGGGAACGTAGAACGCAAAGCGGTAAAGGTTCGTTCCAAGGCATAAACCGGCATGTCTTTATTGTTGTGGAAGTTGTACGGGCGGATGTCGTCGAACCCGCCGATGTGGTCGAAATGATGGTGTGTGAATACCAACGCATCAATATCAAGAACCCGGTGGGTAAGCATCTGCTGCCGGAAATCGGATGATGTGTCAATGACAACGGTCGTTGTTGGGGATTGCACAAGGAGCGAAGGGCGCAAACGCTTATCACGTGGATTGGTTGATGTGCAGGTGGCGCACAAACAGCCAACACTCGGCACTCCGGTCGAAGTTCCTGTTCCTAACAGCGTGAACCGCATCATACGTGGCGTTCCGCGTGGTAAGAACTCCGCACAAGCGGACCCGATTCGATATACGAAAATCCCATTGTCATGCCGACTTCTTTGTACTCGGCAAACTCATCAGGATGCACAAAGCGATCAACCGGCAGGTGGTTTTTTGTTGGTTGCAGATATTGACCGAGCGTAAGGATGTCGCAGTTCACTTTCACTAAATCCGCCATTACATCAAACACTTCTTCCTTTGTTTCGCCAAGTCCGAGCATGATTCCCGTTTTTGTTCTCATACCGCGCTGTTTTGCCTCCTTCAACAGGTTCAGCGTCCACGGGTATTTGCCTTGCGGGCGAACACGGCGGTAAAGGCGGGGAACAGTTTCAGTATT
>JAEUSO010000506.1 GCA_016788605.1 Candidatus Kapaibacterium sp.
GGTCAATCAATAAAAACGGGATGACAACATAACGCCATCATCCCGATGAAACACATCCTTGTGTTGTCCAGTGCGTTCGCAGCTTACGCTACGTTTGCAGCTATTTCGCTTTCGCTGAAGAAGAAACCGATTTCAATGCGACCGTTCTCAACCGAGTCGGAACCGTGAACCGCGTTTTCGCCTTTCGACGACGCATACTTCTTGCGGATTGTACCGTCGGCTGCTTCGGCAGGGTCGGTTGCGCCGATAAGTGCGCGGTAGTCGGCAACAGCGTTGTCTTTTTCGAGGGCAATCGGAATTACCGCGCCACTGCACATAAAGTTCACAAGTTCGCCGTAGAACGGACGCTCTTTGTGGACTGCATAAAATTCACCTGCTTGTGCGGGAGTAAGGCGGGTTTGTTTCATTGCAAGGACTTTGAAGCCCGCATCTTGAATCATAGCGATAATGCCACCCGCTGCGTTTTTCTTCACAGCGTCGGGTTTGATAATAGCAAGGGTACGTTCTGCCATTTGATTTCTTTGGAGTTAAATGATATAATGATTATTTCTTCTTAGCCGCTTTTTTCGCCACTGTTTTCTTTGCCGGCTTTGCTTCCAGCACGAGTTGTTGTTGCGACTCTTTTTTGGTTTCTGTTTTCGCGGGCTTCGCATCTTTTGCTTCAGCTTTCGCGGGTTTCACTTCTTTCTTTGGTTCTGCTACTGTGATGCCGAGTGCCTTAGCAACAGTAACGCCCATAAACGCCGGCGAATCCACAACATGAATACCTGCATCGCGCATTGCATCCACTTTTGCAGCCGCCGTGCCTTTACCTCCGCTGATGATTGCTCCGGCGTGACCCATCCGGCGACCCGGAGGTGCTGTGCGTCCGGCAATAAATCCGACAACGGGCTTCTTCACATGCGCTTTTACATATTCTGCTGCTTCTTCTTCCGCCGTGCCGCCGATTTCACCTATCATGATGATAGCGTGTGTGTCGGGGTCGTTGTTGAAGAGTTCGATTGCGTCGGTGAAGCGCGTTCCGATAATCGGGTCGCCGCCAATACCGATACACGTGGACTGACCCAAGCCAACCGCCGTAAGCTGACCGCACGCTTCGTAGGTGAGTGTTCCCGAGCGCGAGACGATACCCACATTGCCCGGAGCGGCGATAAAGCCCGGCATAATGCCGATTTTACATTCGCCCGGAGTAAGCAATCCGGGGCAATTCGGACCGATCAACCGTGCATTCGAGCGTTTCAGTGCGCTCCACACCGTTGTC
>JAEUSO010000507.1 GCA_016788605.1 Candidatus Kapaibacterium sp.
TCAAGGACAAATTAAACAAAAGCCGCACTGTAAGATCACAATGCGGCTTGGTAAACAACGTATGCGGTTTCTCTGACCTTATCTGATAACTGGAACCATCTGCGACGATACAACGCCATTGGCGGTAAGCATGATGGTGTACATACCGTTCTGCAGCGCACCGAGTGGGATATGCACCGAGTTCATTGCGCCGCTTGCATCCGACTGAACGTATGTTGTGGTCAGTGGTTCGCCAAAGGGATTCACAACCTGTACCGTAACATCGGTATTGGCGGTTGCCGCAAAGTGAACCGTCAGTTCATCACGCGCGGGAACTGGTGCTACGCTCAGGATGTGAACGCCGCTTGAAGATGTTGCAACAGGTATTGTTGGGATAGCAACACTACCATCGGATAAGGACGGAACAACAAAGAATGTGTGCCCGTTAATTGAGCGTTTTGTAATGCCCTCAAGATTAGTATATTCAATTGTAACAGGCTTTCGTGTACCGATTGCGAGCTTTCTGAAAGAAGCATCCTGCGACGGGACAGTTTCCTTCCAGTATGTGCTTCCGCCATATCGTACATATTGTGATCCATCCAAACGAGTGTACTCAAATCTGACCACATTGCTTTGACCGGCGTAAGTAGTGCAGATGTCGGATATGCATAATGCAATACAGAGGCATAACGATAATTTGATAGTAGTTCTCATAGTTGTTTCCTTATTGGGTAATACTGAATACTGTTGTGCCGACAGGTATTGTGCCGTCGAAGATACGTAGGGCATAGATGCCGGATGCTAAAAAGCTGCCATCTATAATAATAGCATCTTTGCTTTCAACAAACGTAGGCATTGTATGTAAGCGACCGCCTGTATCATAGAGTTCGTAGCGTAGGTTTCCGCGCTGATATGATTCAGTCAAAGGTATTGTTACTATAGAGCCATTAGCAAATATGTTCCGTATCTGTGATAGCCCGACACTCTGCTCTTCAACCGATGTCGGTGTCTCGGGTTTGTAGCGAATGATGCCATACGGTGAATATGAGAGCCATATACTTCCGTCGTCGGTAATTGCAGAATATTCAGCATTCCAACGACTTCCAAAGCTGTTGTCTTGGTATGTGTAGCTTACATAGAGTACCGAACTTGGTGTAATGTTCGTTGGCTTGTTTATATCATGGATTTTAACACGGAATCCAGTGTCAATACTCACAAGACCTGTCAGTAGTCCAACCCACACCTTGCCGTCCTTTGCAATCGAAATGCTGCGTGCTCC
>JAEUSO010000508.1 GCA_016788605.1 Candidatus Kapaibacterium sp.
ATAGCGAGGAGTGGCAGCGAGTCGTTGGTTTCTTTATTGTGCATCCGTTGTGTTTCCACCATGGTCACGGCATACTTGTATTCGTAGTAGATGCCGTAGATGCCGCAGGTGACAATCGTAAGTAGGAAATACTTTAAGAAGCTGTGCTCTTCGCGCCCCAACCACGCATTGATGACGCGGAATTGCTTTGCGCGCCAGAACAAGCTGTAAATGCCGCATGTGACGATACTAAGAAGAATGGCAGACACAATTCCTTGTACTGCTTCCTCGCGTGAGATAGGATAATTTCCTTCCATCAAAACTCCCCATTGTTAATTGAATTGATTCAGTTCGCGGCAAGATAGCACTGCACGGCAAATAGAGAAACACCCCTACATGCCGTAACGGTATTTTTCGTTGAAGTTGAAGGGCGTTGAGGGCGATAGGCGGAAGTCGCCAAAGCCAGTGTTGTCCACGAAGAGGAAACGGCGGTTGGTGTTTTGATAGAACCATGTCACCATGCCGCGCCCGTCGAAGTTGTTGTTGCGGCGGTCAATTTGCGCGGGCTGACCGAGGATGACATAGACCATGCCCATGTCGGTGAGCCAGCCGTCGTTGTACGAGCGGAAGTTTTTGTTGGCGTAATCAATCCGCGCATAGTATTCCTCGAATGCCTCGTTGCGGGCGGTGTTGGGCGTCGGATCTTGCGATTTCCAGTAGCTGTCGAATTTTACGCGGCGTTCGTCGGGGGTTGCAGGCGCGGAGATGGTGTCAATGTCGGTTTGCGTAGCGATGTAGCGGAGTTGGCGAATCGCTTTGTCAAGGTCGCTGACCGTTGCACCGCCGACGGTGCGCTCAATGACAATAGGTCGCTCGCTGCGGAAAAGGTAGTCGCTTTCGGTGTAGTTCTTTCCGGTGTTTTCGTCAAGTCCGAGAATGCGGAATGTGTATGTTCCTTGTGCGATGTTTGCCGGAAGTTGCACGCGGATATATTGCTGTGTGCGGTCGGCGGTGAGAGCGATGGACTGCCGCTTTGTTTTGAACACCTGCTTCGTTCCGTCATAGAGTTCCGCTACGGCATCAACCGCGCCGCCCGTACGTTTTGTATAAACCTCGAAGAAGGCAAAGAATCCGTCGGTCAGGTTGCTGACGTTATCGGTAAGGTGCGGAGTCATTACCATGCCTGCTGCACGCTCTTCCAACGCGCTTGCCAAGACAATGCTGCTGGCAGACGCGGGAAGTTTATCGTAGTCGGGAACGGTTGATCTGCGCGT
>JAEUSO010000509.1 GCA_016788605.1 Candidatus Kapaibacterium sp.
TCTATACTTCTATAATTTTTAATTTGAATCGATTTCAATTTCATAAGACGGTGTTTAAGCTTTGTACTAAAAAAAACCATCAAACTTTCGCCTGATGGGTCTAGCCAAATCTAACCATTTACAAAATCAGTTAGAAAACGTTTCCTCGGGTTTATTTTTTAACACGGGTAAACCGCAAGGGAATACAGAATTTTATTTGCTGAGTTTCGTGCAGAGCATAAGGGGATCGCGGGACAGACCCGCGAATCAGCAGGCCGCGAATTATCCCAACAACACCTTATCCGGAGTGATCGGTAAATCTCTTAATCGTTTGCCCGTTGCATTATAGATGGCGTTGGAGATTGCGGCTGCGCAGCCGATGATCCCAACTTCACCCAACCCTTTCGAACCTTGCGGATTAATGTTCGGGTCGGGTTTGCCAATGAACGATACTTCAATAATCGGAGCATCGGCATTTACCGCTACGTGATAGCCGGCAAAGTCGTTACCGACCAGGCTGCCCAGGTTTGTATCAAAGTTCTGTTCTTCAATCAATGCCATACCAATCCCGCCAACAGACGCACCCGACATCTGGTTCGCTGCAGCCTTGTCGTTGATGATCGTTCCGCCATCGGCCACACTCACCATCCTGTCAACTTTTACTTTACCGGTTTTGCTATGCACACGCACGATGCAGTAATGCGCAGCTGAAGAAGCAAACGCAAACTTCTGCCGCTCTTCACCCGGAGCAGACGTTGCTTCCACTTCAATCGTGTTTAAATTGTTTGCTTTCCACAAGTCGGCATAGGTAACTGCGCGATTGTTTTTCTTATGTGTGATTGACGTTGCTGACAGTTCAACATCTTCAGCTGTTGCGTCTTTGAACGTGGCATCTTTCAGCACAGCATATTCAATCAGTTTTACTTTCAATAATTTTGCAGCTTCCATCACCGCTCCGCCTAAGGAAGACAACCCAGTGCTTCCGCCCTGGCTCGGTGCCGGTGGCAGGTTGGAGTTACCAAGCTCTACGTTAATTCTTTCTTTCGGAATACCCGTACTTTGATGCGCCAGGTTTTGCATCGCGGTTCCGGTTCCGGTACCAATGTCGGTCATGGCTGTTTGCACGGTAATCGTTCCGTCTTTATGCATTACGATGCCTGCGCTTGCCGTACCGCGACCGGCCGTCCACATGCCCACCGCCATTCCATAACCAATCTTCCAATCGCCCTCGGTTGTTTGTCCCGGAGTTGCTTTGCGATTCTTCCAGTT
>JAEUSO010000050.1 GCA_016788605.1 Candidatus Kapaibacterium sp.
ATTATCGCGTCCGGTGGTGTCTGTGCCCATAATATATTGGCTATTTGGCGCAGTCATACGGGCTTGCAGATCAACCTCATTGGCATGTTCTTCAGTGATGAATATCCGTTGCTTGCGGTTTCGTTTGCTATGAGGAATATCGGTGCATCGCTCTTGAAGTGGGATAACGGACGGAAGGATGCCACACCTTATACATACACCGTCGGAACATCAATTCAACAACCACTGACCGACCTCATGAGCGATGCGCTTTTGAGTTACGACTACACCTCGCAGTTTGGCGGAATCAGTAAAATCGGATTTGAATGGAAATACAGGAAAATGTATGCACTCCGGGCTGGCGTGAACGGACGGAGCGGTACATTGGGCGGCGGACTTGACTTCGGTTTTCTCATTGCCGATTACGGATATATTTTCCCATCATCGCAACTGATTGGCGACATACACTCACTCACGGTATCATTCCGGTTAGAGCGGGTCTTACAATAGAACTCATCAAACCACTTACTAATTCACAACACCATGAAATACATATTTTTTCTTATCGCAATCGTCATGTTTGTTGCACCGGCGAAGCCGCAAGGACTTATGCTTGGCAACGGCGGAACGGGAATGCAACTCGGCACAAATGGCGGTTCATCATATTATGATATGTCACTCGGTGCGGGACTCACAATACCTGTAAACTTATGGGGCTTTGTGAAGAATCCGGGACGGTACGTTGTATCAAGTTCAACCAATCTTGTGCAGCTACTTTCGTATGGCGGCGGACCCACCGAACTTGCCCGAATTACCGATGTGCGTATTATTCACGACAGGAAAGTGGACAGTACGTTGCGCGAACTTGTGGTGCTGTGTAATCTTGAGCAATTCCAGAAACTGGGCGACCTCTCGCAAAACCCCATGCTCTATCCGGGCGATACGGTAATCGTTCCGGGAAACGCAATCAGCACATTCCAAACCACACTGAGCGTGGTACGAGATATTGCCTTAGTGCTTCAGGTAGCAGCAACTATTTTTCTCTTAGCACGATCGACAAGTAACTAACTGAACTTATAGCGGTTCGCCAAAACCGGAATCGAAGAGGGCAACCATTTTTGAAAGCGCGTCGGTTTCGTCTGCGCCGTTAGTGATGATATGAAGGTCTGTTCCCTGTGCGGCGGCAAGCGTCATCACACCGATGATGCTCTTCGCATTAATCCGCATACTGTTTTCGCCGATGAACGATATATCTGATTTGAACTGCGCTGCCAGTTTAACTATCATAGCAGCGGGACGGGTGTGCACACCAGCCCTGTTCTTCACCGTTACTGTTTGTTCTACCATTGTGATTCTTTGGGTGAAATCATGCAGTGCGAATTTACGTTCCGCATTATTCGGATGCGAATTTTTCTTACAGAGGTGTATCGGTTGTGCGAAGTTCCTTCGTTTGGGATTGCCGAACGCAAAGTAGATTGCAGTCCGATTTCAATGACCGGACGTCATGCCGCTCATAACTGTAGATAACCATGAAACTGATGCCGAACTACCAACAAATAACCGCGTCACCATTCTTTCCGTCGTCGCTCTCGCTTGTGCGGGCTGCTGCTCTGAGTCCTAAACTTCGCGTTGCCGATGTGGAGTACAACACTGAACAGATTATCAAGTCATACGCAGACGCACGGGCGGTGGGTGCGGAGATTTTAGTATTCCCCGAACTCTGCATTACGGGATACACCTGTGGTGATTTGTTTCTTCAAACAGCATTGCTCAGTGCCGCAGAGCGTGCTATACAAAAGATAGAAGATGTCACCGCTTCGCTTGGCGGAACTGCAGTTATCGGAGTGCCATTAAAGCAACGCGACCAACTCTATAACTGTGCTGTCGTTATCTCGGGCGGGCGTATTCAAGCATGCATTCCCAAAACATTCCTACCTAACTACAACGAGTTTTACGAGATGCGTTGGTTTGCTTCGGCGTATGATTCCCACGAAGAAGTAATAAGTATCAATGGTAACGATATTCCGTTCGGACAGAAATTTTTGTTTTCGTTGCAATACACAAACAGTGTTGTGCCAACGGTATTGCTTGGTGTTGAGATATGCGAAGACCTGTGGGCGGTACGCGCACCGAGTACGGATATGTGTCTTGCTGGCGCGCATGTTATTGCCAATCTTTCTGCAAGTCCCGAGACATTGGGAAAAGGAAAATACCGCCGCGATTTGGTGAACTCGCATTCGGCGCGAAGTATGTGCGGTTATGTGTATAGCTCGGCGGGTGTTGGCGAATCAACAACTGACTTAGTGTTTTCGGGACACAACATCATTTGTGAAAACGGCATGGTGATAGCAGAAGGGGAGCGATATACTTGGGATGCAACGTGTACACTTGGTGATATTGATATTGAGCGTTTGCAAAATGAACGGTTGCGGAATTCCACATACCGGACGGAACGTCCTGCAAAACGCTATACGGTTATTCCGCTGCATGTGGAAGAGCAACGTACATCTATACTTTATCGAACAGTAAATCCAAGACCGTTCATCCCGCATCAGATAAGCGAACGGGAAGAAACCTGTAAAGAGATTTTCAAAATGCAGTGTACGGCATTGATGAAGCGTCTTATTCACATCAATTGCAAGAATGTTGTGTTGGGACTTTCGGGCGGGCTTGACTCCACGCTTGCACTTCTTGTATGTATTGCTGCATTCGATAAACTTGGGTATGATAGGAGCGGTATTCACGCGATTTCGATGCCGGGATTCGGCACAACAAGCAGAACGAAAACAAATGCCCAAGAATTGGCAGAACATACGGGAGTTTCATTTTCCACGATTGACATCAGTGCGGCTGTAAGGCGGCATTTCAGCGATATCGGTCACGATGAAAAACTCCATGATCTTGTCTATGAAAATTCGCAAGCCCGCGAACGGACGCAGATACTTATGGACTATTCGCAGCGGATGGGCGGCATTGTTATTGGAACAGGTGACTTGTCCGAGCTTGCACTTGGTTGGTGCACGTACAACGGTGATCACATCAGTATGTATTCTGTGAATTGCGGTGTTCCGAAAACATTGGTGAGGTATATGGTGGAGTGGTGCGCACATGAAGCGTTCACCGGAGAGTTACAGCGCATTCTTACCGATATTGTTGCAACTCCGGTCACACCCGAATTACTGCCGTTGAATAAGGATGGCGGTCTGGAACAACAGACGGAGGATGTCATAGGACCTTATGCGCTGCACGACTTTTTCCTTCATTCAATGATGCGCTTTCAGTTTTCGCCTGCAAAGATTTTTACACTTGCAACAATCGGATTTGCCGGAGAATATGATTCACCTGTGATTCTGAAATGGTTGCGCGTGTTTTATAGACGGTTCTTCATGCATCAGTTCAAACGTTCGTGCCTGCCCGACGGACCGAAGATTGGGAGTGTTGCGCTGTCGCCACGTGGTGATTGGCGGATGCCGAGCGATGCTATGATGTCGGTGTGGATGAATGAACTTGACCGTATCGGTGTTTGAGAAAGCAGGTCGGTCAGTTATCCGTTGTTGGAATGATTCGCCGACCGTTTGCGAAGGATGTACCGTATTAGAAACACGACGCATACGACACCAAGAAGGATACTGATAACTGTGCTATACGTGTTCATGTATTGTTCTACACTGCGCCAGTTCTGACCGAGTTTCATTCCTGCGAAAATGATAATCGCATTCCACACAAGCGCGCTTACTGCACTAAGAAGAAATGTCTTTGTTGGTTGCAAGTTTGACATTCCTGCAAAGAATGAAATGATTGCACGTGTCCCGCTTAAAAACCGGTTGGCAATGATAATGGCATAGCCCCAGCGTGCAAACCACTTCTCGGCGGTCTTTATCGTATCCATTGGCAGGAAGCGGAAACGCCCCGACTCAACCACCGATGAATCTACGCTGCGACCGATATAAAACATCGTGATGAAACCTAACGCACTTCCGGCTGTTGCTACTGCAACCGTTTCGCCGTATCCAACAGTACCCAACCCTACAATCGTCCCGATAAACACAAGCAAAACATCGCTTGGCGACGGTGGGAATAAATTCTCTATATAGGTGATAAAGAAACAGGAAACCAACACACCCCACCACGGTAATGATTGCAGAAACTGAATTGATTGCTCTAACAAATGTTCAACCATGGGATGTTGGGTTATTGATAATTAAGTTGATGTGCATTTAAGCAAGCTATGTGAATCTATGAACTGAATGACGAGTGTGCCACGACATGCTGACGTTTGTTATTACTGCCATATTTTTACGTTATGCAAAAACAACGAACATCGAAACACGAAACGCCGATCGAACAACGCAGGCGCATCATTGGTGCAAACTTGAAGGCAGCGCGTCTGAATGCTGACAAATCACTCGATGATGCAGCAACCGTAAGCGGATTGTCCGTTCCGTTTATTTCGTTAGTCGAGAGCGGTAAGCGTGGCATCCGTGCATTTGAACTGCGTTCTATGCTGCAACATTACGGCTACGGTCTTGCATATTTCATGAGTAAAATCCACGAACTGACAGATACAGATGTCAAGACGGATGCGGGCACAGTGGTTATTTACAAAGCAGATGAGCGAGTGATTATTGATGGCTCTTCGTCCGGCTCGGAGGAAACGTATTCGCTGCAATTACTGTATCCGTTGCAATCACCTAACGAGACAGCTCATTTTATGCTTCGACTTCCCGCCGAAACCGTGATGAATGACGCACCAATATCAATCAATGCACGTGTGAGCGGGTATGTAGCAAAAGGTAGTGTATTGATAGATTTCTTGAATGACGAATACACTGTGCGTCAAGGAGAAACATTCCGCTATGTAGGTTCACAACCGCATTTCCTACGAAATTTTTCTAAAGCTCATGCAGTCGTACACTTCACTGTCGAGCAAGGCGCGTTGTAATATCATTCACGAATTACACAACAATCAGTTTCTGATGAAACAAGCGCGATGTCAAAAGTATATTGCGATGCAACGCAACGATCATAACTGAAATTCAATACCATGCCGCTCCGACTCCATTGCCCAAACAACCTTTGCCGAATCACCTTATTCGTTCTCTGCGCGATGTTAATACCACCTTGTTCGCTCTTCGCACAAGGCACGTATATTATCAAGTTTGCGGATGAAACATCGCAGGTCCAGGCGTTGCAATCCAACAAGATGTTCTCGTCGCCGTTTGCAGGATTGGAGAGAAATCAATTCCTTTCGTTTCAGACCCCTGCTTCCAATCAGGCATTCCTTGAATTGAAGAAATACGCACGCTTTCAAGCTGAAAATGCACAGGCGGCGCAACGAATCATCAGCCGGCTTCGCGCTGTCTATGCCATCGAGTATGCAGGTGCTGCACGCTCGTATTCTCTTGACGAAATCAAACGTTCGTCGGTATCCCGCGTAGCAACCAATGACCCGCTTCTTGACGAACAATGGTATGTCTCGAAAGTTCGTGCTCCTCAGTCATGGAAGTATAGCTTCGGGCAGGGCGTGACGGTAGCGTTTATTGATACTGGAATTGATTGGGAACATCCCGACTTGAAGAACTCGCTTAATGCGAATTCTGCAGAGGACATCAACAAAAACGGCACTTTTGAAGCGTGGTCTTTCACAGAAACGCGCAACGGGATAACAGGCGATATTGACGGGATTGACAACGACAGGAACGGTTATACCGACGATGTCATCGGTTACAATTTTGTTGATCAATATGTGGGTAATCTTAGTGACGACAAATTGCGTGACGGGTTCCCCTTCGATGACCAAGGTCACGGGACAAGTGTTGCGGGAGTTATTGGTGCAGAGCGGAACAACGGTATTGGTATTACAGGCATTGCGCCGGGCGTGAAACTGATGACTCTCAAAGCGTTTGATGTAACCGGCAATGCTGAGGATGATGATGTGGCGGCGGCTATTGTGTATGCGGTTCTGAATGGTGCGAAGGTTGTGAATATGAGCTTTGGTGATAATGTAAAAGCACCCATTGTGGAAGATGCAATTCGCTATGCCTATTCAATGAATGTCACGCTTGTTTCTTCGTCGGGGAATGGCGGTGGACTTGGTCTGCACTTTCCGAGTGATTATCCTCAGGTTATTAGTGTGGGATCAACAAATAAGGATGATCGCCGCAGTGTGTTCAGCAGTTTCAACTCGCAGCTCTCGCTCATGGCACCGGGCGAGGGGATTACAACTACAAGTGTCGGCGGAGGATACCGACGTGTGAACGGAACGTCATTCGCCGCACCGTGTGTGGCTGCCGCTGCCGCACTATTATTGCAAGAACGTCCGTGGCTGACTCCTGCTATGATACGCTCAATGCTATGTACTGCAAGTGATGTCGTGAACAGTAATGCGTGGTCGTTGCAGTATGGAAACGGAAGGTTGAATGTGGAACAAGCATTGAAGAACCTTGCAGTCAGCTCAATGGAAATCGGCTCGCCCGTATTGGATGAGTATATCACGCTTGCTCCGAAAACCCGCATCAGTTATACAGCGGGACTTTCCCATCCGCTCTGCACTTCATGGAAACTTCAACTCATGCCGGGCGATATTGTCGAACAGCTTCGCACGATTGACAGCGGTGATGCAAAGGACTTCACCCTTTCACCAAACCTCAATCTGTTTCAGACCATCGTGGACGGGTTGCGCGATACCGCCTATTCCGTACTGCTGACAGCAAATCTTGTAAACGGACGCTCGATTTCAATCGGAACCCGTATCCGGCTTGCAAATGCAAGTCCACGTATGAAAACTGAGGTTTTTACTCCATGGAAAGACGGAAAACGCATCGCCGTTATCAATATAATGACAGATATGCCTACAACGTCGCGTGTGGTAGTTCGCTCTGCTGCGCGTGATACCATTGCCGTAATGGCAAACAACCTGCGATGGGGTATGCATCACTCGCTTGTGTTTGATAATATCGAAGCAATCGCGACTGCTACCGAATGTTTGGTGACAGTCGAAACACAACAAGGAACGAATGCTACATCAATCATACCCTTGGCATTAAGGACAGAATACGCGCCACAGTTTGGTTTTCAGCAATTACAACAGCGTACAAACCGGCTCTTCGTCACGAACTCGACAAAGAACTACAACAACAATCCGCGTGCGTTTATCGCCACGGATTTTGCCTCGGAAGCGCGTCCAATGGGCGAGTATGCCGTGAATGCCGATACCATTGTCCGCACATCCTTCATTCCGCAAACATTTTTCCCTCGCGGCGTAGGCGACAGCAACGGCAACGGCATTGCAGAAGTATGGGCGCAATCTGGTCCCAAGTCGGTTCTTTTCGAGCGCGGAACAACGGCATTCTCGAATATCATTTTTGCAGATTCATTGAATGGTGATTTTTGGGCGGCTCGCATGGCGGATCTGAATGGCGACGGGCGTGACGAGCTTATCGGTTATCGAACAAACCGACGCAATGCAGCACGTGATGCAACAAGCGATGCAATGGAAATCTGGACGAATGCCAACGGTGCGTATTCGCTCCTTGCCGTGCTTGAAAATCCATCCTCACCCGCAATAGATAAGAAGATTAACAACTTTACCGCACCGGGCTGTGCAGTCGGTGATTTTGACGGTGACGGAAAGCGAAACATTGCCTTCACCGATTCCGATGGGGATGTATGTGTCTATGAATGGAGTGGCTTGTCGTTCGAGCGTGAGGCGGTTATTGAATTGACCGGCTTTTCTTCGTCAGCAGGAACTGAATTCACAACGGAAGCGGATATGACGGGTGATGGAATACCGGAGATTCTTGTTGCCACGCCAGCAATAGCCACATACAATACAGACGGTGAGTATGATGCCCCGCTTTGGCTTATCCGTGTGTTGGGGTTTCAGCAAGGAACATACACAGAAATTGCACGTGATTATCTATATGGAACACGCTACGGCTCGCCGTTCCGTAATGCAGTTGCAGCAGGTAACGTGGACGGTGTGATTGGTGACGAACTCTTGCTTGGACTTTTCCCGTCGTTGTATGTGATGTCAGTTTCTCAAGGTCGGTTGAGTCCACTGTGGTACACCGACCGCGTTTGGACGGGCGGTATTGTTGTGATGGACGTGAACGGCAATGGTAAAAACGACATCGGTTTTGTCCGAAGCTCTACGCTCAATACCGAATTTTGGGAGTATGCCTCAAGCCGCGATTCACTTCAACCCCCGACAGGGCTTCGAGCTGAATATGTTGAGAGAAACGGCAAACGCAGATTGTCAATTCGGTGGCAACCTGTTGCAGGTGCAAAAGCATATTCAGTCCGGATGAATAATGCAACGAAACAGGGGACTATGGTTGCAATCCGCTCAACCTCAACAACATTGGATTTTCCATTTGATCAAATACTTGAACCAATCTCGTACCCACTTGCGGCTCTATGGGTGCATTCTTTATCGGACACTAATCAGTCGGGAAAGTTATCCAATTCCTCGGATACCATTGTGGTCTCGTTACAGCCCACATCCGTACCCGTATTTTCTGAAACATCCCGTTTGGCTTCGTCTGTCATAGTGAGCACAGTTGAGTATTCTGGAAAATTGAGTGATGCGGTATTGCCACCGGATGCAGCTCGTATTGTCAATGAATCGAATGAGCTTCTTCTTGATGCTGTGCAGTCCGTTGTTTCCATGGGTGAAAACCGTCTGCTCATCGTGTGGAAACGCGACATTCCCGACGGCAGATACATCCTGAAACTCAATGGTACGCTCATACGCGACGAGTGGAACAACCCAACTGGAGATTCATTGTGGCAAGTGTCGTTGCTATCACTGAATGTGAAGCGGCGAATGTCTGTTTCGCTTGGTAATACCATAACTCCTGAATCAATCGTTATGATTAGCAGCGACGAGATAGCTGAGGAGTTTCTTACGCCAAGATTTTTTACAATGAAACCGAGCGGGACAATCGCATCCATCACTCCGGATGCTTCAACGCAAAGCAAGTATCTCATCCGTTTCTCAGAGCCGCTCGAATCACGCGGGTATGAGTATGTAATCACAGCGGACACAACAATAAGAAGTAAGGACGGAAAGCAAATGTCATCGCTGCTTGGCAACTCGTTGCGATGGACATATCCCGTCAGCAATATCAACTGCGTATATGTGTATCCCCAACCGGCTAACATCACGCAATCTACGACAGTAACGTTTGCTTGTGTGCGGCAGGGAGCGAAGGTCGAAATTTTTACCATCGAGGGAGTCAAGATTGGGGAACAGACATCACTGAATACAACCGGAGGTGTGGAATGGGAAATGCGTTTTCCCGACGGCGCATTATTGACTAACGGTGTGTACACGTTTCGCGTTGTTGATGTGGATGGCTCAATATCGGAATTACAAAAACTATTGGTAAAGTATTGATGAAAACCATCGTCGTAGTTGTGCTTGCCTTCAATACTGCGCTCCGTCTGTTCGCAATAGATTCCGAACATGAAGCGTACGGAAAGGATACGCTGAACTGGTATCTTTTAGCCCCCGTTGCAGCCGCCGGAACAGGTGTGTTCGTCTATTCACAACTTAAGCAAAGCACGGTGTATTGGGGAGATAGAACCGGCTTCTACTGGAATTTCAATGACGATTGGCGATATGCCCATGGCGGCGACAAATTCGGTCACGCCTACTTTGCTAATGTGTTGACAATCCTAACACGAGAATCGCTCATCAACAGCGGAATGAACCAGCGGAAAGCGGCATGGTGGGGATTCGCCGTCAGCATGATTCACCAAACAGCGATTGAAGTGCAGGACGGATTTTCGACAGGTAAAGACGGAGCGTTCGTGCCTTATTTAGGATTCAGTTGGGGTGACTTTACGGCAAACACATTGGGGGCGGCTTTCCCGCTTGCACAAGAATACTCGCCGTTCCTCCGCAACTTTCGATACAAGTTCTCGATCAACCCATCAGCTAAATTTAGGACTGGTAATTTTTACTCATCCGTCACGCATGATTATGAGAGCAAGTACCATTGGCTGAGTATCAACGTTCACGACCTGTTGCCTGCCTCGGCACAAAAATACTGGACTCCGTTTCTGAATCTCGCACTTGGTCACAGCGTCAAGGATATTGTTACTGCACCCGGGCAATATGCCTACCTGAATAACGGCTCGCCGTACCATGAATTATGGCTGTCGCTCGACTATAATTTCGAGGCATTACCCGGAACATCGGCGTGGTGGGTGTCACTCAAACGCTTCCTGAATGTGTATAAGTTGCCAGCCCCGTGCGTTCGCCTTCTGCCGGATGTGGTGTGGTATGGATTCCGGTGGTAGCTCCTTCGTTACAACACTGACTTTCATGGATTTACTATGCTGAATGACAAGATGATTTCTTTTGTAAGAGCTTGATATATATTGATATACTAATTGTTGTTTGGCTGAACATAGAATTCGTACGCAGAAAGTGCATTAGTGTAATCGCAGTGAATTTTAAGCATAACGCACCTCGAAAAAAACTCATTGCTTGGGCAGGGCGGTAGCGTATATTTGCGCCCCCATAAAGTAGCCAACTGGAGAGGTGCGAGAGTGGCTGAATCGGGCGGTCTCGAAAACCGTTATAGGAGCAATCCTATCGAGGGTTCGAATCCCTCCCTCTCCGCTGGCTTTTTTGAAGTCATCATCCCAACTGAACATTTACCATTGCCCGGATGGCGGAATTGGCAGACGCGCTATATTCAGGGTGTAGTGTCCGTATGGACGTGCAGGTTCGACTCCTGTTCCGGGCACCCGTTTCGCGCAGTGATTCCAACATCCTTCCAGCCGCCGCAGTAGCCAATTCTCCTGTTCCCCCTGTGTTTCCCAAGCCCAAGAGTCAATCTGTTCATCACTATCGCAATGCAGTTGCTGCAATCGTGCTGTTGTGGGCGGTTATTGCTCCGGCATTTCTGCAAGCCCAACAATCCAAACCCGATTTGCGTACATACCGCGAGCGTGCCGACGAGCAGTTTAGGGCGGGGAATTTCAAAGAGGCGAATGAATTCTATGATGTATGGCTGAAAGCGAATCCGCGTGATACGGGCGGCTACTTGATGTATGCCCGCTCGCTGATGAAAACAGTATTGCCCGATAAAGCAATGGAACAGTTGCGTTTGTCAGTTGCCGCAGGTTCAACACAGTCAAAAGCTGTGGATGTTGAGCCGGAGTTTCTGCCGCTCAAGCGAAGAAAGGATTGGCAGGAAATTGAAAGCGGACTCAGGCAGAATGAAAATCTCAATAATGAATATCAGCTTAGGTTTGCAAAACAAGAACGGTGGGGAAGGTATCGCGTGCTGTTCCCGCCTAAGTTCGATTGGAAGAACAGGTATCATTTAGTTCTTCTCCTGCATGGTAACTCGCAAGAACCGCAGACAGTCCTCCGATGGGCGAAAGAACTGCAACTTGAAGATGCTATTATTGTGTGTCCCGAAGCACCGTATGTAAAAGTGTTAGAGACAATTCTTCAAGGAAAGATGCGGCTATCAGCGGCGGGCGAAGACCTTGGAATGCCGGATTCACTCCGTGCTTCGATAGTGGATGAATCCGCCGAGTGGTATCTGACGGTTTTGAATGATGCCGAACGCTCGCTGCCTCTTTACCGCGAACTGCCGGTTGTCGTTGGATTTTCGCAAGGTGGATTTTATACCGGCGTTATGATGTCGCGCTATCCAAACAGATTTCTTAGTGCTATTATGATGTGCGCCAGTTACTACGACTTCGGCGGCATTGCCGAGCGTTTGCCATCTGTGAAGAAATACGGAATTGACGTGCTGCATGTCCATGCTAAACAAGATCCCGTTGTTCCGTTCCAGACAGCAGAACTCATCAACTCACTCTTCGAGAGGAACGGAATTACAACAACATTCATCCCGTACGACGGCTCTCATTGGATGACACCCGACATTACCAAGCGCATCTCTGATTGGATAAAAGATCACTTTGCACGGTAACACATTAACCACGCACAACAAATACCTTAACGTATGGCAACTACAATCGGTTCGGAAATTCAACACGATTTGAATTACGAAAAAAACTACGATCACAACAAGAACTTACTCCGTATTGCTGATGCAACGGCGACAAAGACAAAACTTGGCGGCGGTAAATCGGCTATAGAAAAACATAAGGCGAAAGGGAAGCTGACAGCCCGTGAGCGAATCGGACTATTAGTTGATGAAGGTACAGATGTTGTGGAGATTGGTCTGCACGCTGCGCACGATATGTATGTTGAGCAAGGTGGAGCGCCGGGTGCGGGAGTGGTGGTTGTCATTGGTATGATTCATGGTCGGGAGTGTTTGATTGTCGCCAATGATGCAACGGTAAAGGCGGGCGCGTGGTTTCCGATGACGGCGAAGAAAAATATGCGCGCGCAAGAAATCGCCATCGAGAATAAACTGCCGATTATCTATTTAGTAGATAGTGCAGGCGTTTTTCTTCCCATGCAAGATGAGATTTTCCCCGATAAAGAACACTTTGGTCGCCAGTTCCGCAACAATGCAAAACTCTCGGCGATGGGTGTTCCGCAGATTGCCGCTATTATGGGACCGTGTGTTGCGGGCGGGGCATACTTGCCTATTATGAGCGATGAAGCGATTATCGTGAATGGTACGGGCAGCGTGTTTCTTGCCGGACCTGCATTGGTCGAGGCGGCTATAGGCGAGAAGACCGGAATCGAACCATTAGGAGGCGCAACAATGCACGGCTCGGTCAGCGGGGTTATTGACTATAAAGTCGAGAGCGATGAAGAAGCAATATCTGTCATCCGCACATTGGTCGAAAAATTCTCGCCATTGAAAGGTGCGAAACAAATCTTCTCACGTATTGAATCCAAACCGCCACTTTATGATGAAGACGAGATTTTTGGGATATTGCCTGCGGACAGGGCAAAACCCTATTCAACAAAACAGTTGCTTGCCCGATTAGTTGATGGCTCTGAATTCGAGGAGTATAAGCCGGATTACGGGCAGACCATTATCTGCGGTTATGCTCGCATTGACGGTTGGTCGGTCGGTATCGTCGCCAACAACCGCGAGATTGTCCGCAGCGGCAAAGGCGAAATGCAAGTGGGTGGTGTGATTTACTCCGACTCGGCGGATAAAGCGGCTCGCTTTATTATGAATTGCAATCAGCGTTTGATTCCACTCGTGTTTTTGCAGGATGTGACGGGCTTTATGGTTGGCACACGGGCGGAGCAAGGCGGGATTATTAAGGATGGTGCAAAGCTTGTGAATGCAGTATCGAATTCGGTCGTACCAAAGTTCACATTTATTATCGGTAATAGTTATGGTGCAGGGAATTATGCGATGTGCGGTAAGGCATACGACCCGCGTCTCATCTATGCGTATCCTTCAGCGAATATCGCGGTTATGGGTGGCGCACAGGCATCGAAAACCCTTCTTACCATCAAACTCGCATCATTAGAGCGCGATGGCAAAAAAGTAGCAGAAGAGGAGCAGCAAAAACTTCTCAAAGAAATCCAAGCAAAGTATGATGCAACCACTTCACCCTACTACGCCGCAGCGCGATTGTGGGTTGATGGTATTGTATCGCCATTAGACACACGCTCCATTATCTCATGCGGAATCAGTGTTGCCTCGCATAATGACGAGATCCCTGTTTGGACATCTGGCGTTTTACAGACATAAACATGTATGGATACGGCAACAAAACTTGCAGTTGATATTGGCAATTCACGCATCAAGCTCTACGATGGCACGTTGCACTACGCCGAACGGCATGAGCATACCGACTGGCAGTTAGTTGGCTCGATGCTTCATCAGTATTCGCTGATCGGTTATTCATCTGTTCATGCGGGTATTGAGGAACGTTTGCTTTCCGTTACGCAAGGATGTGTACGTGTGAATATGAAAACGATAATACCAACACTTCCGCACTATAATAACGCATACCCAACCGCCGGAACGGACAGGATGCTTGGACTTTATGCAGCATTGTCCTTTTCACCCAACGTGATCACCGTTGATTGCGGAACAGCATTGACTGTCAACGCCGTCGTGGAGAACAGGTTCATCGGCGGAGTCATCATGCCCGGTGTTACAACACAGTCACATGCACTTCATGATTATACGAACGGGCTTCCTCATGTGGACCTTCGTTCTGTTACCCTGCAAAACTCAGCAGTCGGAACAACAACAGTATCCAATATCGCAACAGGCGTGATACTTGGTTGTTCCGGTGCGGTAGAACGACATTTGCATGATATTTCGATGAAACATTTCGATTCACTGCCAGCGGTGTATCTGACAGGAGGCGATGCTGTTCTACTCCATCCCCATATCAAATCATACCATGCAATTAGTCACGAGCCGACATTAGTATTGGACGGCATACTACGTGTACTTTCCACTATTGTCACATAGCTCCGCTATCTGTGCTGTTCTATCATATTGACTTTCAAGATTCTATGCTTTGCAAAGAAAGTGGAGATTGAGGAAAAATTTTCCTTCCTTTTACGAAGACAACACACTATATTCGTGCGTTATCATTTGTAGGGGACGCGAGGATGAAACATACTCCTATGCCTAAATTGTACTACTCAATAAAGGAAGTCGGAGAAATCTTCGATGAGGAGCAGCATATTCTCCGATATTGGGAGCGTGAGTTTGATCATCTGAAGCCGCAAAAAAACAGGGCAGGGAACAGGATATACACGGAAAAGGACTTTCGTCTGTTGCGAGTTATCAAAAAACTTGTCCGTATTGACCGCCTCTCGGTTGCAGCCGCAAAAGATGCTTTGCTCAACGGAATACCTGACGGACTGAATACAACCGCCGACACACCGACACCGCATGAGGAATCTGTTCTTCAGCGGTTGGGATTTGTTTCGCAAGGCGGTCAGTATGTCAAAGTTCCCAAAGCAACAGTAGAAGAACTGATTGACGTAC
>JAEUSO010000510.1 GCA_016788605.1 Candidatus Kapaibacterium sp.
TGTGAATCATGTTCAGAGATGAGCATCAGGATTGTATTCGTACCAATATCAACCGAAGCGATTCTCACTACACGCCTTTCTGAAATACAATTGCAACCCATTCCTCTTCATTTGCTTGCTCTAAAAACGTAAAGCCAACTGCAGTAGCACTTGATATGATTTCCTCTGCATCATATTTCAAGATTCCACTAACAATCAATAAGCCATTATCATCAACGCTCTCAAGAAATTTCTCCATGTTGGGAAGAAGGAGATTACGATACAGGTTTGCTACAATGCCATCGAACTTCGGTAACGCAACGGTAAAGACATCCGCCTGCGATATGCTGATTATTCCTTGCACATCATTGCGTTCGATATTCTCGATAGCATTCTCAACCGACCACACATCATTATCGAATGCGAACACTGATGAAGCACCGAACATTGTAGCAGCAATAGCAAGCACACCTGTGCCAGTTCCAGCATCAATCCACCGAGAGCCATCGGTCACATACTTTTCTAAAAAACCTGTCGTCATGCGGGTTGTAGGGTGGTAGCCCGTACCGAACGACATCTTAGGATTAATAATAATCACACACGGTGCTACAACGGAATCACGATGCCATTCGGGTGTGATAGTGATTCGCTCGTTCACCACAACAGGGGTCAGCGACTGTTCCCATTGCTCATTCCAATTCTGTTGTTCAACAGTCACTGTTTCTCGGATAGTCGGAGCAATCCCATACTGTGCGAACTTTTCTAATAACGATGCATGTAGCTCATCCGTCCAGTCATCGGCAAGAAACGAGACAAGCAGTTCATCGAAGCGTTCTTCAATGCCCTGTACGGGGCTATCGTTAAGTGCTGCTATTGCCAATTCAAAATCTTCTTCAGGTAACGACAGAAAAACATTCGTAAAGTATTGTTGAGCCACAGGTGCTTATGTTTCTATGTTGGTAATGTTTTAGTTATTGCTGTTCATATAACAGGTGTAGCAACACAGTTCCGACTGCATTCAAAGTGTTCTCACCGATATTCGACATGGTATCATATTGTGTATGCCAGTAGCGTCGGCGGGGATTAGTCGAAGAGTTACCAACAAGTTCCATGTCAATAATATCAACTGCGGGAATACCGGCATTGATGAGTGGAACGTGGTCATCCGTAATAGCACCGCCGACTTCATTCACAAAATACTGAGAGGCATGTTGCGAGCCGAGTTGCCAGATACGCGATACAATATCTGGTGCTGC
>JAEUSO010000511.1 GCA_016788605.1 Candidatus Kapaibacterium sp.
GTATACTTGATTATGCTGAGGCTATGGACGCAACGCTGATCGCTATGGGTACGCACGGACGCAAAGGTATTGCCCATATGTTCTATGGCAGCCTGACGGAAGCCCTTGTAAACCATACCGACAAACTGGTGTGGTCGTATGTTATGAAGCCTGAGCTAGTTAACGCTAACTGAACACTATGACTCGCGCAGAGGTTGTTGCTGAAACCAAGTGTTTTCATTGCGGAGAGAACTGTGGGGAAGTTCACTGGCGTGATGACAAGCCGTTTTGCTGCAAGGGATGCGAAACGGTATATGAAATACTGGACAGCAGCAACCTGTGCGAGTACTATACACTGAATCAAACACCGGGTACCCGGGTCACCATTCACGACACAGCCTATGCCTACCTGGACGAAGGCGATCTTGGTTCAAGGCTACTGACGTTCGACTCTTCTTCATTTTCTTCCGTAACGTTTTTCATCCCTTCTATCCATTGTGTTTCGTGCATCTGGCTGCTGGAAAACCTGTCCCAGTTGCACGAAGGAATCATTCGGGCAGAGGTGAATTTTGCAAAAAAAACAGTTCAGATTGATTTCAATAAGAAGGCAATCACGCTTGGAACCTTAGCGGGGTTGCTAGCATCCGTTGGCTATGCACCGCGCATTACATTGGAGCAGGAGAAGCAGGAAAAGCCGCGCATCAACCGGTCGCTTGTCCTTAAACTGGCGGTGGCAGGATTTTGTTTCGGCAACGTAATGCTGTTTTCCTTCCCAGAATACCTGGGCATCGATCAGGCCGATCATACACTTATCCACCTCTTTTCCTGGCTTAATCTGGCCTTAGCAATTTCGGTATTGTTCTATTGCGGCATCGATTATCTGCGTGCAGCTGTCAGAAGCTTTCAGCAAAAACAAATTAACATTGACGTGCCGATCGCAGCCGGGTTACTGGCGCTCTTTTTCAGAAGCAGCTACGACATTATTTCAGGAACCGGTGCGGGCTATCTCGATTCGTTCACCGGGCTTGTCTTCTTTCTCCTGATCGGCCGTTGGTTTCAGAGTAAGACCTATGAAAGTCTTGCGTTTGACCGCGACTTCAAATCCTATTTCCCGCTGGCCGTTCATCGCCTGGAAGATAATGAGTGGAAACCCGTGGTGATCTATCACCTGGTAAAAGGCGATACGATTCGCATTCGCAACCTGGAGCTTGTTCCGACAGACAGTATTCTATTGGAAGGAACCGCCTATATCGAC
>JAEUSO010000512.1 GCA_016788605.1 Candidatus Kapaibacterium sp.
TGATAGTTGCACAACGGGCATATGAAATAAACTCGAAATCGGTAAAAACGGCTGACGACATTCTAAACACAGCAGTAAATCTTAAACGGTAACATCTATGACTAAGTCACAACAAACATCCGACCGGACGATGAAGTATATATTCTTTATCATCATCCTCTGCGCGTTGCTCCTTGCCGAAACTCTGCGGCTAACGGCGCAGACACCGGCACGCCCGCAACAGTCGCGTTTCTCGGCGGCAACATTGCGTATCGGTATTCAGAACTATCTGCAAGACCGGCTGGATGAAAGCGATGAGTACGAACTCGGATCAGACATTCAAGATCAAGTATTCGACGAGCAGTTCGTGGTTGCACGCTGCGAGGCACAGGAACAATCGCTTCGCGGAAATACGAACATCGCTCTCATCTTCTCGAAAAATGAGCGTGTGCTGCGTAAGGTGTATGTGCCGATTCGCATAACAAAGAAGATGAAAGTATTGGTCTTAACGCGGCAAGTACAACGCGGCGATGTCGTATCGGCTGCCGACGTTGAATACAAGCTGATGGACATCACGTACCTTAGCGACAGCCCCGCGCCAACACCTGTGGGAATGCGTCTTGCCGTTAACTCCGCAAAAGGAACAATTGTGACGGCAGCGATGCTCAGTCCTGCGAACGGGATTCAAAAAGGAGATGTTGTTACACTCGAAATCATTTCGGGGGGTATTGTTGTTCGAGCAACAGGTCAGGCGTTAGACAGCGCGGTACAAGGACAAACACTCCGCGTGCGGCGCGATGATTCATCGGTAATCCTGACGGGTATTGCAGGCGATGGAAAAACTGTCCGGCTCTCGTCATCACAACCATCAACAACAGCGAAATAATGAAACGGATTCTCCTCACACTCCTCTGTATGGCAATTGCCACACCGGTCTTCGCCCAATTTGGCGAGGCAGCGGCACGGTCACTGTTCTCGGATGTGAAAGCATACCGTAAAGGCGATGTGATAACCATCCTGATTGTTGAAGAAACTGAAGCGGACAATACCGCAAATACCAATACTTCAACACAAACAAATCTTAGCATTAGCGGCGGTGCGAATCTTAACAACACCGATGTGAATGGCGGAGCAACGCTTGGAACCGGAAACAGATTTCAGGGGCGCGGACAAACCAATCGCTCCGACAGAATCCGCTCGCGTCTCTCGGCGCGCATCACCGATGCACAAAACCTGAACTCGTTGAAAGTA
>JAEUSO010000513.1 GCA_016788605.1 Candidatus Kapaibacterium sp.
TTACCACATGATTTAGGTACAGCAGGTGTCTATCTGCGCTTAAATAGCAAGGACGGCTTAAAGGAAACCGCTATGATAGATGTTCAACAAAACCCAATCCCGTTTATCAGGTCTTTCGGTCGAATCGGTATTGATGTAGGTATAAATGGCAAACCATTTATGAAGTTGCAAGCGATGGATAAAACCTTAACGACATCGGTACAACGCAAGAACGGCAATGGCGTTCAAGGCATAATACCACAAAAGGGTGATATTGTCGCTGTTCCATTAGATACATTCACAGTCAAACCCGGCATAGAAAGAGTATTTATTGCCATTAGCAGTCAATCAAACGCACCGGTATCAACTCTTATAACGCCAACCGGTGAACGCATCACAGCCACGAAAAACGATTCAAGTATCATTCTCTTCAAAACAGGTGATAACACTCTTCATTTTTGGACACTTGTACGCCCTGCTATGGGTTCGTGGCAATTACAACTTGCCAATCCAAAGTCAACAGATTCGGTTCTCATCGAGGGTTTGCGTGAACTAAACACGAAACCATTCGCTTTGAATGCGGCTGCTAACGGCTCGGCAATAACTATAACGTGGGATGGAAGCGGTTATGCTCCTAACGATAGAGTTGATCTTTTTATCAATCCGTCAAGTAAAGGTACAGGAGGCAAGCTCATTGCTCAAGTTGACGCAAGTAAAGGTACATATACGTACTCACTTGCGGATACGCTTCCAGCATGCTCGTACCATTTCTATGGTATCCGTGTTGCCGAGGGTATGATGAATGATGTTGTATATGCACAAGGTGCGTTTGCGAATCCTAAACCGTCAGTTCCAGCTCCAAGTGCTATTGGCATTACGAGTAATCAGTATGGTCAGGCGTTTGTTGTATGGACACCAGTTAATGATAACAGCATCATACGCTACCTTGTATATGTTAAAGACACTAATGGCGATGACTCGCTAATTACATCGGTTCAGGCATCAAAAACAAGTGTCTATATCGAGTGCGACACAGCATTGCTCAGGAGTATTTCTATTGCATCATATCGAGATGACGGAAAAATCGGTTGTGGTGCCACTGCCCAATCTGTACTTCTCAGCGTGGATGAACAGCGTGGAGGCGAACTTCACGCTGACGATATGGTTCTTATGCCAAACCCGGCTATATCGTCTGTTCAGGTGCAGTATCAAGCGTCAGTAGAAGGTGACGCTGTTCTACAAG
>JAEUSO010000514.1 GCA_016788605.1 Candidatus Kapaibacterium sp.
GATATTACGTTGTCTATGAAAACGGCTACGAGTCATACTCACCGGGTGATGCTTTTGAAGATGGGTATAGCCGAATACACGTGAAGCGGACGGAGTTTCTTACGAAGAAAGATGTTGCGCCCAAGAAAGTTTTCATAGACGATCTTGAAAAAGTGTCTGCGGGATTTAAGCCGTTCGACGGGCAGCAGGCAACACTTATACACGAACTGAGCGATGCAATATCCAAAGTGGGTGTGACCTACGACGGTGAGCAGCTTATCGCATGCATCGAGTTAATTCTGGGTAAACTTAAAAACATTGAACGGGGAGAACGCTAATGCAGTACCTATTGACTGAATCGGAGTATAACGAGCTTCGTGTGAAAGCGGATGGCTATAGGCATGCGCTTAAGGAATTGTGGGACATCTCACGTGAACTCCGTGAGGAAGTCATGGAATTGCGCCAGTCCCGTCACAACTCTCATACCGAGCCGAGTTCCGGTGCTGTGGTTCGGGTGGGTGTCCAGCGGCTTGACGAGTTTGAGGAAACGAATTATCAGTTGAAAACTATTATTGGCGGTGTTATACCCGTCCCTGCTACGACCCGTCGTGGTCAGCGCACTGTACAGACGCCGCCTACTGATTCCAACGGAATTGATGTAAAGGAAGCGGAAGCTCTGCGAAAACGACGTATGTTATTCGGTACGGGATACGACGGTAGCAATGATAATGCAGCAAGCTAAAGCATGAAAAAAACAAAAAGGGCAAGAGTAGTTCTCTTGCCCTTTTCTTTTATGCCGTTGCTTCGGTTGTAATCGGACCGGATGTAGCCGGGTCGTCCTCGAACTCGGGCAGTTCCGGTGGTGGCGCAGCTTGCGGCTCGTCGGGTATGAACGGGTTCACCGTTCCGTTTGGTTGAAACACCAAGCCGAAGCGTGGTATTCCTAAGATGTGCGCTTGCTTCACGCAATCTTCTACCGTTGGGTTTGTGCCTGCAAACCGCACAAGCAGTTGCAGGGTTTCGTTTTTGGTCATAACAGTATGGGTTAGTATGTGAATATATCCGCTGTTGCGGAATTGTTGTTGTGTGTTCCTGTGTTGGCGGCATAGCGTACCGAAAGATACCCGCGCTGCAACATAACGTACCGGTTCTGGCTGCGTACCCGTGCGCGGATGTCGAAGCTGTCGCCGGTTGTCAGGTTGATGATATTTGAGCCGCGCAAGAGAATGTCGTT
>JAEUSO010000515.1 GCA_016788605.1 Candidatus Kapaibacterium sp.
TGTACTGATGGCGGGGTCTTCTTGGCTGATGTTCGGCTTCGGGGATATGATTCCGCCATACATATAGCCAATAAACTGACGCGAATTCTGTTGCATAACCGGCATGTCGGGATAGGGACTTTTGGCAGGAAAAAAGTATGCGTTCGTCCCTTCCAAAGAGGGTAATGTGCCGACAACATTCTCCCTGAAAGTACCGTCGTTAAATCGGGTGATACAACTGATTGTCCGTACAAAGGGAATTGCAGTATCGAGTACAGGAATACCGCTCGTGGAGTCGGGGTGGTTCAACGCCATTCCACCAAAGAACAGTGTGTGATTTCTATTTGCAAGAGTATCTAGAAATGTAGCAGTAGCACAATGATAGTGCGAGTAGAGCTGATTGATTGTTGAGTTATGAACTATGGAGTCGTTGCGTATATCAACACACGTTGTGTATGCCGTGTTTTTCTTTGGCGTGAATACCCCGCTGTATGCTGTCACATACCGCTGCTTATCACGAAAAGAGAAGCTATGACCAAGTGCGTAATCACGGCGGTGATAGTTGAGTGTGTCGCTAACGGACTGCCATGAACTCAACCTGCCGGATGTTGAATCGATAGCTATTAATGCAACGCTGTTTGTGTACTGTTGGGTAAAGCCGCTACCATTGTCTTCACGGTTGTAAATGCCGTCGAACCGGTGTCCGAAAATGAGCCGCATGTGGTTTGGTGTCTGTGCTTCGCAAGCATGTGCGCCGCAGACCGCATAGCGAATGTCATACTCTTGTTTGAACAGTCCGTTCAATGAAGTTTTGTTTGTAACTGCATTGATAAGTTCGTCAATGCGGACGGATGTGCGGTAGGGGAATGTGATGAAGGAATCTCGCACGTTTGAGTATCCATAACCGCCGATGATATGAAGCATCCCGTTCGATGTGGCGACCCATTGCATGTTACTGCTGTTGATGTGTTCGCGGATTTGTGCAGGCACTGCATCTGTAGTGGCAGTCCAGAGTTTGCGGGCGCTAGGATCTACTACATAGATAGTGGTATTCTGAGTGTATTCAGGAAACAGGATTAATCCTTGAAATCCATGCAGTCCATTTGTCCGTCCACCGATAAGCAACCACTTTCCATCTGATTCACAAAACACGCCGCTATGCAAAGCTGGCATTGAATCAATCTGGTAGGGTTGCACGTCAATCCTGAACGGTGCGTCTGTTCCGG
>JAEUSO010000516.1 GCA_016788605.1 Candidatus Kapaibacterium sp.
CTTTACATTCGAGTTCTCGCAAACAGATGCAGCGTCGTTCATTCGTGAACAGATTGTTCCCCGTACCGGAGTCAGTGATTTCCTTGTCGGATATGACCATACGTTCGGTAAAGACCGCAGCGGCAACGAAACCCTGATTGCTGAACTTGGTAAAGAACTCGGTTACACATCCGAAGTCGTGCCACCGCTTATGATTGACGACAAGAAGATCAGCAGTACACAAATACGACGCGCTCTGCAATCCGGCGTGTTGGATAATGCGAACTTTATGCTCGGCTACGAATATTCGCTCGACGGAATCGTTGTCGAAGGCGACGGTCGCGGACGGCATCTCGGTTATCCCACTGCCAATGTTGAAAGCATGGATATTAACAAAATGCTGCCTCGCTACGGGGTGTATCTTGTTTCCTCTGTCATTGAAGGTCAGCTTGTATTCGGTATGGCGAACATCGGCACACGCCCGACATTCACCGACGATACACACCCACGTCTTGAAGTCAATTACTTCGACGTGAATCCGTACCTCTACGATAGAAAACTGACTGTGACATTTCACGCATTCATCCGACCGGAAATGAAGTTTGAAAGCGTGGACATGTTTTGGTCGCAACTGCGCGACGACCGCGATATGTGTGAAGACATCATCGCCGGTCGCAATGCAGGATAATCCGAATTTTTTTGAATGAATGATGTGGATCCGTCTCGTTATTCATTCCTCATATTCATCTAACTTATATATTCATTATGGTTTCGAAAGAACGCAAAGCCGAACTGATTAAACAGTACGGCGGCTCGGGAAGCAACACCGGTTCGCCGGAAGCACAAGTTGCCATCATTACCGAACACATCAACCTGCTCACAGGACACCTTGAGCAACATAAAAAAGACCACAGCAGCCGCCGCGGATTGATTCACCTTGTGAACAAACGCCGCACATTGCTCAATTATCTCATGAAGAAAGATATTACCCGCTACCGTGCAGTCATTGCGGCACTCGGTCTGCGTAAATAAACTATCGGCTGGGGAGCAGGCGCAAGCCATGCTCCCCTTTTCATAATCACTCTGTCAGTTCTCTTCAAGGCGGCAACATGAGAGTGTCATTCTACGTAGAATCCGGTTTTAAACACCGGATTGAACGCAGGGTGATTCTTGGATGATGCCTCACTGTATGCTGCCTTCGCAGCCATCGTTTAGT
>JAEUSO010000517.1 GCA_016788605.1 Candidatus Kapaibacterium sp.
TTGTATAACTCGGTATTGATAGGATACCCGCGCGGTATAGAGATAGCCAATGCAAACACGATGGCGGCTGCGAATAACGACTCATCGCATGTACGGTATAACTCGTGGTTTGGAATAAAAGGAACATGGCTCAACTTTGCGGGCGGCACACCGCCAAGCGGTATGACAACAGCTTGGGTTGCAAATGCCAACTTCCAGAATTCGCGGTCATCAACAAGTGATGTTCAACTGATTAATCCGTTTGCCACGAATAACTCGATTGACCCGACACCACTGCAAACATCGCCGGTAATAAATACCGCATCATTCGCACGCCAAGGTATAGTGCCGATTGACAATCCTTACTTTACGATTGTTCCGTATCGCGGTGCATTTGCGCCGGGCGAACGCTGGGACTTACCGTGGGCGGAATACGACCCCGTGAACCGCGAATATCGTGCAGTGTCGCCAATCCGTTTGCTTACTCCTGCGGGCGGAGAAAAATACCTCGTCGGTCAATCGGTGGATGTGAAGTGGGACACCGCACGCACATCGGGTCTTACACTCAAACTTCAATTTGCAACTTCGAAAACCGGTCCGTGGAATGACATCGCCGGACTCACTGCGATTCAAGATGCCGGTGCAACACGCGGAACGGTAAAGTGGACAGTACCTGCTACAGTAACGAAGACCGGATACCTTCGCTTAGTGAACGTGAACAACGAGAACCAAGTCAGTGTGAACGATGCTCCGTTCGAGATTATCGAGCCGCCCAAACCGGTGGCGCGTCTTCTTTCGCCCGGCGGCACAGCAGGCGAAACATACCGTCCGGGTACGTCGGTGGATATTCGTTGGGATACAACCGCCACATTCCGCCAACGCTGGAAATTCCAGTTCGGTCAAAGTGCCACAGGTCCGTGGACTGATCTTGCGGGCGCAACATCGGTGATTGACTCGGCTGCACGTCGAGGAGTATTCGTCGGCGGATTCCGCGTTCCTGCAATTCGTACAACATCGGGCTACCTGCGTATGGTTAATCTGGCGGATACGTCGTTGAACGATGTATGCGATAACCCGTTCACGATTGTTCAGCCCGAAGCGTCACGTGCCGATTCGGTTCTTCGCACACCGGTTACAGGTCGTGTGCAACTCAGCAATACGAAAATTTACTCTGTAGATGGTTATGTGTTTGTTGATAATGGCGGTGTGC
>JAEUSO010000518.1 GCA_016788605.1 Candidatus Kapaibacterium sp.
CTATAACAACTATCACGTAAACTCCTCTCAGGCCTATCTGCTAGGGCCGTTTGGTTTCACGATATCTTCTTTGGCAGACATGCAGGCTATCACCGGCCAGGACCAAAACTCCATCACCTTTCCACCGGTTTTTGTTTCCACAACCGATCTCCATCTCGATCCCGCGGCAACGGCGAACACCTTCCTCGATAATAAAGGTAGCCCTCTTTCAAGTGTAGGAACCGATATTGACAATCAAAGTCGAAACGGTTCTAGTCCCGATATCGGAGCCGATGAAATGACGGCGGCAGCAACCTGCAGCAGTGCAGTGGCGGGCACCCTGAGTCCTGCGGCCTCAAGCATTTGTGTCACTCAATCACTGAGTCTCCAACCCAACAATCTAAGCGGTGGCCTTGGTGCAACCTATCAATGGGAAGTGGCAACTGTTTCTGGAGGCACTTACAGCAATGTTGCCACCGGAACCGGCGCCACTAATTTTCAATACAACACAAATGGCGCCTGGGCACCCGGTGTCTATTATCTTCGTATGCAGGCAAGTTGTCCGAGCGCATCGCTCAATGGTTTTTCTAACGAATATACCTTGACCGTTGCCGCTCAACCCACCTTAAGTGTTTCCGGGTATAGTTCCTCCATTTGTTCAGGAAATAGCTTAACACTCACTGCCAGTGGCGCGAGCACCTACACCTGGAGTACCAATTCTACCTCCGCTTCAATTGTTGTGACTCCAGGTACCACCAGCAGTTATTTTGTTAGCGCCTCCAATGCCCCCTGCCCAACTGTTGTTTCACCAAATCTGGTGATCAACGTTCTTTCGGTTCCGTCACTCACCACCAGTATTTCATCGTCCACCATCTGCACAGGCAAAACAGCAACACTCACAGTGAATGGGGCCACCACCTATTCGTGGAGCAATGGCATGAACAGCGCAACAATTACACCCGTTATCAATAGTGCGGGCATCAATACACTAACGGTGATTGGATTTAACGGTATCTGCAGCGCTACTGCATCGCGCACCATCAACGCTCTCAGTACCCCTACCTTAAGTATTGGTGGACCAACGGCTGCCTGCGCCGGACAAACACTGAACCTCACGGTTTCAGGTTCGAGTCTTGTCTCCTGGTCAACTGGCAGCACCTCTAAAACCATTACCGTTACAGCACCTTTGGTATATACCGTTACGGG
>JAEUSO010000519.1 GCA_016788605.1 Candidatus Kapaibacterium sp.
TTCACCGTATAGATTGTCTTATCTGTGGGAAGCGGGATAGGTCCCGATACCACGGCACCTGTTTGCTTCACGGTGCGGACAATGCGTTCCGACGACTTATCAATAAGATTATGGTCGTATGATCTGAGTTTTATGCGAATACGCTGTGTAGCCACGGTGTATTACCTTTTCGCAATATGATTTGAAACAAGAAACAAAAAGGGGGAAATACGCGATCTCCCCCTTCAGGTCATTTTAATTATTCAACTACCTTCGTTACAACGCCTGCGCCTACTGTACGACCACCTTCGCGGATAGCGAAACGGAGACCTTCCTCCATTGCCACCGGCGTGATGAGTTCGATAACAAGTGCATCAAGGTTGTCACCCGGCATAACCATCTCGATACCGTTTGGCAAGTGTGCAACACCGGTTACGTCCGTTGTACGGAAGTAGAATTGCGGGCGATAACCATTAAAGAATGGTGTATGTCGTCCGCCTTCTTCTTTTGTAAGAACGTACACTTGTGCCGTAAACTTGTGGTGAGGTGTGATGGAACCGGTTTTCGCCAATACCATACCGCGCTCGAGTTCTTCCTTATCAACACCGCGAAGGAGCAGACCGACGTTATCGCCGGCGCGACCTTCGTCGAGCAACTTGCGGAACATTTCGATACCTGTAACAGTAGTTTTCTTTTGAAGACCGAAACCAACGATTTCAACTTCTTCGTTCACTTTTACGATACCGCGCTCGATACGCCCCGTACCTACCGTACCGCGACCAGTAATCGAGAACACGTCCTCGACAGGCATAAGGAATGGTTTATCAACATCGCGGATTGGTGTCGGGATGTATGAGTCAACCGCATCCATAAGTTCCCAGATACACGTAAAGCGCTCATCGTCTGTCGGTGCGCTGCTTGTACCTGCTTCGAGTGCTTTCAACGCCGAACCTTTGATGATTGGTGTGTTATCGCCGTCGAATTTGTACTTGCTGAGAAGTTCACGGATTTCAAGTTCAACCAATTCCAACAACTCAGGGTCGGCAATATCAACTTTGTTCATGAAAACGATGATACGCGGAACACCTACTTGATACGCCAACAAGATGTGTTCGCGTGTTTGGGGCATCGGACCGTCTGTCGCTGCAACCACGAGGATAGCACCGTCCATTTGTGC
>JAEUSO010000051.1 GCA_016788605.1 Candidatus Kapaibacterium sp.
TTGCGATATAGTTATTCGGGTTGGTAGCCGGTTGCGAATTGATTGTGATTGTGGACGGTGTGTTCGCTGTATTGGTGAAGCGGAGCGTTGTGAAGCGGTTGTTGAATGTCATTGCGTTTGTTGTACCGACATTGCTTGGTACTTCGATACGCATGTTGCCAAGTACTTCCGAGCCGGACGCACAATCAGTCAAGCCGTTATCATACTGAACAGGGGTAAGTGTACCCGGATTCGGATTATACACAAACATCGTATTCGTACCCATTGCGATTTGTTGCAACGGACCGTTGTTCGGATTCACGAACAGACCGCACTTTACATGCACGTCGCCGTTTGCCGTCTTATTGCCACCCGATGTTTCAAGTTTGCCGTAGCGGTTCGGTTCAACTGATGATGTTGCTTGAACAACCTGACCGTTTGCAGTTGCTAAATAGCGCACTGTTGAAGCGCAATCGTAGAAAGCGTTTGTCAATGCTGGTAATTGATTCAGATATGTTCCGAATACATTCATACCTGCACCGGTAAGGTGGAACTGACCGCCTGTGCCTGTATTGCCAAGGCGATAGGTCGAGCCGGTTTGAATAACCAATGCTGCGGGAGCAAATGTGCTGCTGACGTTCACACGACCGCCGTTATCTGCAAGGAAGGTGCTGTTATTTCCAAGTGTGAGATTCGCTGCGGGGTTGGTCAGATTTATTGCTGAGTTTGCACCACTAACGATAAGCGGGGAGTTACTGTTCGATGTGCCGCGCAGGTTAAGTACGCCCGCACCCGATACTGTCAATCCGCCAAGGTTGTTAGCATTATTGAGGAATGTACCGTTCACTGTAGCTGTGTCGCCCGATACTGTTTTTGATGAAGCGGCTACGCTGTTTTGCAGCTCAAGGTTATTGTACGAATTGATTCCTTTTTCAGTAACAACTGTTTGAGCGCCCGTGCCATCGTAGAAAAATGTTCCGTTATAGGTACGGTTGCCAGTGCCGTTGGCAATGGTATAGATGCCGCCGACGAAAATGGAATCGCGCATGTTTTTGGTATTTCCCGAAACATTCAGGTTCACATACCAGCGGTTCTGTACATTTTGGGTTGGAGTGGTTGCCGACCAAAGTACGCGACCCGGAATACGGTTGCTTGCACTTGATCCAAGTGGGTTCGTACCAGTGAAAAGGTTGTCAGTTCCCGTCATGTCAATCGTACCGGCGTTGCTTACTTGAGCAACAGGCGCGGCATTGGTGAATTGACCGGTGTTCGACCGGAAGCGGATAACACCGTTTGTGTTATTGTTAATACGTCCGCAAGCGGCGTTGTTAAGATTCTGGGCGTCCACTTGAATGCCAAGCATCGAGCTAAGCGCAACAAGCCCCAGGGCTGCTTTGGTAAAGCGTTTCATACGTAATCCTTGAGTAAAAAATATAACAACAGTTTTCTTTTTGGGTTTCCGGTTTCACACAGGGGAGTGATTCCGAAAGGTTGTGCTGCATTGCGGTACGAACAGGGATGTGCCGCCGTGCTGCGATTGAGTTCCTGACAGTTTATGGCTGATTGATTTCTATAAGATTATCATTATTGGCAGTACCTGCGTTATTCCAGTCACCAAAGATGAGAATAGTTGCAGTGTTATTCAGTAAGCCATTATTATTCAAATTTCGGTTCACACGAAGTGTACCTGTGCCATTGCGGTTGATTGTACCGGTTGCCGGACCGCAGGGCGTTCCACCGGAGGTCAAGTCCACAGTGACAAGCGCAGTTGAGGCAGCATTCAAGTTCAATGTGCCGTTGGTGATATTCATCGTACCGTCCACGCGGAGATTCGCACTGTCTTGAACGGTGACCGTCCCGTTACTGACAACATCAGCTGTTCCGCAAATACGGACAGTCGTCTTCGGGCTGACATAGATGAGTGTGCCGTTGTTCGTCAAGATACTTTGCGCAAAACTTGTTGAGCTGCAAAGTGCAAGAGCGAAGAATGCAATGGCGGTTAATACAAGAGTTTTCATGATGTTCCTAAGTGATTCAGTATTGAAACAACGGATTTTGAAGTGTATATCGGACATCGGGGGCGATTCCTTCACCCCCGATGCCAGAAAAGAAATTCCGATTACTGAATTCGTGTGAATTTCAAGTATGAGTTTGTCCGTGCGGTTGTTGCGCTTGCGTTAGCAGAGTTCTGCGCCCAGCGAAGACGGAAGTCGCCTGCTGTGCCGCCCATCACGACAATACCTTTTACATGAACCACCGATGCACCAGCTGCAGCAACTTGAACTGAAGAGTTACCCGATCCGTCGTTCACACCCGATGTGAATGCCGAAGCAGCGCCATCGTTGCTATGATATGTCATTTTGAAAGATGCACCAGCCGGTACCGAGAAGCCGAATTGTGCGCCCGGTGTTGCCGAAGCCGATGTGAAATCAACCATTCCTTCTACTTCCCACACTTGGTTTGCAGCAAGAGCAAGGAAAAGGTGGTCGTCGTCTTGAACTGTTGCCGATGATGCAACTGATTCGTCAGCGGTCTTGCGGCGAGTTACAACCGATGAGTTTGCCGATACGGTGCTTGAAATCGGCAGCCATGCTGCGCCATCATAGTACCAGAAGCCCTCTTCTGTTGCTGTTGTCACATAGATGATAAGACCTTCTGCCGGTGTTGTGATGGCATCGCGTTGTGCCGCCGTCATACGCGGAAGTAATGCACCGCGTGTTGTCGAATTGATTTCAAGTTGCGCCGAAGTTGCCGGCGAATTTGTATTTATGCCAACTCGACCGTCCGCTGTGATGCGAGCACGCTCAACGTTGTTTGTGATAATCGGAAGTGCGTTGTTATTGCTTGTACCGAATGTACGCTCAGTTGTAACCGCGTTTCCATCCAATGTCCATTGTGAGCCGCCGAATACAGTACCCGGATTAACCCATTGCGGAGCAGCCGACGTGCCTTGTGAGATAAGTACCTGACCGGCAGTTCCAGGACCGAATGTACCACCTTGCGAGCCAGCCACAAGTTCACCCGACAGATTCAAAGAGTGAATGTATGTGCGGTTCGGATTGCCGTTTGCAAGAATCGAGTTACGCAAGTGTGTTGGTGTGAGCGAATCAACCTGACCCAGATAGACATCGCCACCATTACCAACAACAACGCCGTAGTTGAACGGAGCAGAGTTAGCAATGAAGTAACCGCCGACGTTTGTTGCATTTGATGCTACCGAAGCGACTTGTTTTGATGCCTGCATTGCAAAGCCAATACCATTTGCCGATGTCACCGAACCGGTTGCGATTGCTGCGAATGCCGAGTAGTTGTTCGTTGTCGAGTTGTCGTTCACTTGAACTTGTCCGAAAGCATTCGAAGTAGCCGATGTGTTGTTCACACCCATTGAGATTTTACCATCTGCTTTAACGCGCATGCGCTCTGTGTTGTTGGTGCGAATTGCAAGCGGCTGGTTGTCTGCCGTACCGAGGAAGTTGTTGTTCGGTGCGTTCGGGCTTGTGCCACTGTTACCAGTCAAGCTCCAGTTGAAGGACGACGAGCTTACCCATTGAAGCGTATCACCATTGGTGATGCTAAGGAATTGACCTGCTGTACCTGAAGTTGCCGGCAGTGTGTAATTGATGTTTGTGCTTTGTGACTGAGCGCGGAACGCTGTGTAGTTGTTGCCTGCACCGCTTGGTTCGTACCAACGCATTTCACCTGCGGTATTATTGTTGTTTGTAATCGAGATGTTACCATTGCCGATGTCAAGGCGTGAGCTTGGGTTTGTAACGCCTATGCCAAGGAAGTTATTCGTTGTGTTATAGTTCAAACCGCTGATACCGGTGATGGTGTTTGTGCCGCTCCATACGGTGAATTGACCTGTGCTTCCTGTTCCTGTTACTCCTGATGAAGGTGTTGTCCACGAAAGGTTGCCAGCGCCGTCGCTTGTCAGTACCTGACCTGTTGTGCCAAAGCTGTTTGGCAGGATGAAGTTATAGTCCTGTGCGAGTACAGGTGCTTTGAACGAGATGAAATTGTTACCATTTGCTGTTGGCTCATACCAGCGGAGTTCACTGCCATTTGTAATGCTGACATTGTTGGTGAACGACTTGTTGCCACCGATGATTTGATCGCCCTTTGTCATCACAAAGAATGCCGAATCTGGCACTTCTTGCATGAGATATGTCTTGTTTGTCAGGAAATCGCCAATTTTCACGCTCACATATTGACCGTTGCCGTCGTAGATACGCCAGTCACCTTGTGTTGTCGGTCCGCCGATGTTAATTGTTCCGCCATTGAGCGTGATGTTCGGATTTGTCACCCACGATGTGCCATTCCACACAAGTGTCGAGTTGATGTTTGTACCGCCGTTTGGCAAGCCGTTCACTGTTGTCCAGTTCATCGTGCCTGTGCCGTCGGTCGTCAACACTTGACCATTTGTGCCTACTGTGTTTGGCAATGTATAGATATTGTCTTGTGCAAGAGCCGGTGCTTTGAATGCAACGAAGTTGTTACCGTTTGCTGTTGGCTCATACCAGCGAAGTTCGCTACCGCCTAAGATGTTCACGTTGTTAGTGAACGACTTGTTGCCACCGATGATTTGGTCGCCTTTTGTCATCACAAAGAATGCTGAATCCGGCACTTCTTGCATGAGGTATGTTTTGTTTGTCAGGAAGTCGCCGATTTTCACGCTCACATATTGACCGTTGCCGTCGTAGATGCGCCAGTCACCTTGAATTGTCGGACCACCGATGTTAATCGTGCTGCCATTGAACGTAATGTTCGGGTTAGTGACCCATGATGTGCCGTTCCATACCAGCGTCGAGTTAATGTTCGTACCGCCGTTTGGCAAGCCGTTCACTGTTGTCCACGACATATTGCCTGTTGCATCGCTTGCAAGTAACTGACCTGCTGCTGGTGCTGCCGTTGGCAATGTGTAACTGATATTGGCATTTTGTGCACCTGCGCGGATGCTTGTTGATGCTGTGCGTGCAGGATTCATAAACATGAACTGTCCCGCTGTTCCCGCTGTTGCGGTATCAAGCATCATATTTCCACCGGCAACATGCAAACGGCTTCCTGCTGTTGCTGTACCGATACCGACGTTCCCATTCGCAAGAATGCGAAGACGCTCTGCATTGCTTGTGCGAAGTGAGAGGGGTTGTGCATCGGTCGTACCGAGGAAATTGAGCGACGGGTTTGTACCGCCGTTACCGACAAGGTTCCAACCGTCTGTTGCGTTAAACGCCGTCCAGATAGGAGCCGTCGGTGTTCCGCTGTTGTATTCGTAGCGGTTCGATGTTGTGTTGAAAATCATCAAACTCTTTGCGGGAAGCACAATGGCATCACGCTGAAGTGTGGTCAAGCGGGGAACAAGAAGACCCTTGTTCGCCGATGTGATGTCAAGCACCGCCGATGTGTCCGGTGCCGATGTTCCGATACCGACGTTTTGGTCGGCGCGAAGACCAACGGATGTTCCGAAAATTGCCGCAAGAACCATCGTTCCCGCAAGTGCGCTCTTCGCAAAAAGTTGTTGCAATGTACTCATGGTACGTTCTGTATAATGAATCAATACTTGTTTATTTGCTTTCATAATCGTCTCGGTATCGGTATCCGGGTGTGAACAGAATGCGGTTGTACTCTGCCGTGCCGTTAGTTGTTTCCTCGTTGAAAATCCGAACAGTTCCTTCTGTGGTGTAGCACATCATTATGTGCTGCGGCTCTTTTCCCGTTTCTGTATGCAAATTAGCCCCACCCCGTACCCCCAACAATACGTAGGACTACGTAATTTCTTGACTATTTTTCAGCCCAATATCACCAGTTGATTGGTGCTGCTAAGTTTATGGAATACAACATGATACGAAGACATCACACATGAAGGCACTCAATCAAAAACATAGTAAATCCGCAATAGTGAAATGTGATGAATGATAGCATGTTCGCAATGGTGAAAAATCCCTTGACAGTATGGCTTTATGATTCCGCCGGATTGGAAACTTTTGTTTCCAAAATATCCTGAATCTGCTTAGGTACGGATGAAAGAAAATCGTATCCGGTCGCTTGTTCAATGGCGCGAATCGTCGTTTCGTAACTACGCCACTGTGTTCCTTGAATATCGCGGCTGTTTGGCATTCGCACGGTAATGATGCGAGTGTTTTGTGTGATGTCTTTCAGCCCTTGACCTTTATCGAGCATCACGACAATTTTGAAGCACTCTGATGGAACTCGCACACCTTTACCTATTTCTCCCATATCAGAGGAGTAAATCGGACCTGATATCACGTATAATTCCTTGTTTTTACGTTTACAGAGGTATTCGCAAAACTCCTCGAGACGCAACCACGGACCTGCGTTGAGTTCGTGATATTGAGGCAGCAGATTGGTCGTATAAAATGTCGAGCGGTTGTCTTCATCGTTGCGGGTGCGTTCTTCCGAGCGAACCATGTGACCGCGGTCGAAACCGCTTCCGGTATAATCGCGGTGCGTAGTCCGTTCGCCCAAACTCCGTGGGAGTTCGTTATCGGGAATGAACTGTCCTTTGAAACGTTCAGCATCGCCATACCACCAAGCGCTTAGATTCCAAGAAACCCAATCGGGATTTTTTGTTGATGGATTATAGGATAGAACGTATTGCGCCCGCTTCAAGAGATAGGTGTTTGTTGCATTTGCAGATGTCGGGATTCCAAGCGCGATATGGATGTCCGGGTTTCCTTCATTAACCGCCGCAACAAACTCACCGCTACTGGCAACAACCTCTCCCGAGTTCGTGCTGGCACTGCCAACAGTGTCCCTATTCTTCATCCACCACGAGAAAATCGCAATAACAATTACGATGGAGAGGGAAATGAGGCGTTTATTTTTTAAGAGTTCTTTCATGGTGCTATATGTGAGTCGTTATCAAGTATCAGTGTAACCGGTCCCCAGTTCACCAGCGAGACATCCATCATTGCGCCGAAAATACCGGTCTGAACCTGCAATGAATATGTATTGCGAAGTTGCTCGCAAAAGTACGTGTAGAGTGGTTCGGCGTGGTTGGGATGTGCCGCATCTATAAAACTCGGACGCAAACCCTTCTTGGCATCGCCGTAGAGTGTGAACTGCGAAACAACAAGCACCGAGCCGTCTATATCGCTCACCGAGCGGTTCATTTTATCATCATCATCGGGGAAGATGCGGAGTTTGGCAATTTTATGGGCAAGCCAATCCGCCTGTTGTAGTGTGTCGGTATGGGTTATACCAAGCAATACAAGCAAACCTTGTTCAATACTCGCCACAAGTTCACCACCGCTATGAACGGACGCATACTTCACCCGCTGAACGACTATTCGCATCGTAGTTAATCCTCTTCCGATACCATGCCGCCGAATAGCCCGTCGGGCGGTGCGGCAATAACGCGACGCTGGGGAATATCCACCGAGAGGATGAAGTCGGGCACATCGGGAACGGCAACATCTGCACCGTCGGGTGTACGCACAACAAGTGCGTTATAGGTCGGTAAATTCCACACATCCACAATCTCACCCAGTACATCATTCGTTTCGGAGCGAACCATCGTGCAGCCAATGATGTCGTTGGTGAAATAGGCGTTTTCTTCTAATGTTAACGCGCTTTTCAAGACGAACACGCCATTCTCACGCAACGGCTCTACGCTTGATATATCATTCTTACCGGCAAGTTTTATCACTGCGCCGCCGTTATGAACTTTCAGGTATTCTACCACTGCGGGCTTACCAAACGCTGCGGAGTATCCCAACCGCACTTTGGTATTGGGCTTGAGCGCGGGAATCACATCCGTATCGCCAAGATGGCATTCACCCTTCACGCCAAACGGGCGGGTTATTGTTCCCAGATATTGGTAATCGTCGTTTGTTTGCATCAGTTGGGTTGAGTATCGGAAAATCGGTGCGCTACGTTTTTCGATTTGTAAATCGCGGAGCATCGCATCGCTTGCTGCAAACCTAAGGTAAAACCCTTGATTGAAGCCCGTCGGATACCAGGTAAAGTCCAATGCCCAACAGTGGATTTGCTTTGTCACCGTCAGATTCGGTGCATTGATTTGGTTTTGTGTGAAGTCGTAACTCAATCCCGTCCGCACACTCCACGTTTGCGTAAGGTTAAAACTGATTTGCGACGAAGCGTTAAAAACCGAGACACCCTCTTGGTATGCCGACGGTTTGTTGTATGAATACGAAAGATTAAACGATACATTCCATGGAATAACCAATGGCGAATATCCGGGTGATTCATTGCCGAATACATCCGATTCCTTGTCTTCGTAGTTCATCCTGTTGGTGAATCTGCTGCCGACGTTTGTATCCAACGTATCGCGGCGTGTTGTGTCACGTTGTGCAGTCGGTGTTGGTGCTGCTGCGCCCTGTGCCGAAAACGAGGTGCTAAGGTTAATCGTAAAGTTTGTAACCCGACCGAACACATATCCAATGCCTTTTGATGAAAGTAGCGTTCGATTTACTCGTCGGTACGAGCCGGTCGCCCTGCCGCTTGTGTCGCGCACAGGGTCTTCATCGTAATAGGTCGTGGCAAAGCCAGTGCTGAAATTCAAATTGCCGATAGTCGGCGTGCGTACCGACCAGTTTAAGTCGCTGAGTCCCAGTGAATCGGCAACAAAGTTGTAACCGCCGCTCACACCAATCCGTGCAAGCTCTATCTTGGTGTCTGCCGAATCACCAAACACTTTTGCATCAAGTGCGTTGTCAATATTGAATCCCAACGAGAGCGAACGGTTTTGCGATGCAATACCGCCACCATCCAACGCATACCGTGAATAACGCACTGTCTGTGCAGTACGGTTGATGGAATCAGCGGGAATTTGGTAATACCCGTAATACCCGTACCGCTCTAAGGATAAGTCGGGACTGAAGTTGAGCGACACGGACGGAATGATTGTATGGCGAACAGCGACATTTGCTATTCGCAATGCAGAACCGTAGAGAGTGGTTCGCAAACCGATTCCCGCGCTTGTTGTCAGTTCATTAAATATGCCGCCTTCTTCGGTTGTCACTTCGCGTTTGTCCGCTGCATTCCACGAGCGAACTATTCTTCGCGTATAAAGTTGTGCCGCAACGTTAATACTCGGTGTGATCGTGAAGAATCCTAATCGCGGAGCAATCGAGATAGACGGATTGATTCGCATGACTGCTGTGTATGGATTCGTAAAGGACGTGTCCACTGCTGTTCGAACAGTATCAATGCGGCGTGTGGTAAGCACTTGCACTTTATTGTATGTGGAGTTTATGCTGGTTCCGAGTGTAATGGAAAAATCGCGCAGCCAACTGCCCGAGGGTGCAATCTCGCGAAGTGGAAAGAGTGCGGGAATTGTCATTGAGGCACTCATTGCATTATTATACGTTGTCTGAACAATGTCTTGGTCGCGTGTATAGCTCAGGGTGAGACCGATACCGTTATCAAACGTATGTGATAAACCCGCAGCCGAGCGTACGTTCTGTGTTATGCGTTGTGATAATGTTTGTTGTGTTGTGCGAATAAACCCGTTTGTCTGGAAGTTGACATTAGCATTGAACTGTGTTGTGTTAGGTATAATTGTCTGTTGGTGCTGCCACGATACGCTATACTGTTGAGTATAGTCCTGCGCAGGATTATCACGCACATAGGAGTAATTCAAATTGAGTGCGCCGTTCATCAGGTAACGGTAGTTGTAGTCGCCGCCAAGCTTGGTTGTGATTCCGCCTTTCGAGAATATATCAAACGCGAGTTTTGCACCCCAGTTGTCACTCAATGCAAAGTAATATCCGAGGTCTTGGAACACAACACCACGCGATGCGGAGACAAACGGACGAGGAATCATCAATCCCGACTGCCGACCGCCCTGATTCGGAAAGAAGAATCCGAAGGGAAGATACAGGATTGGTATATCCTGCACATAGAGATAGATGTTGTCCATAAAAATCCTGTCGCCGGGCTGGACTTTCATTCGCGGTGATGCGAAATAGAAGTGCGGATGCGGATGGTTGCACGTTGTATAGCAACCGTTCTCGACATACATCGTGCCTTCATCAACACGCTTAATGCGTGAGCCGAAGTAGTATCCGTTCTCGATGGTTGTTTCACCAAGCGAGACCGTTCCCGCCTTATTTCTGAAGTTGTACTTTATTGTTTCGCCTGCATAGCTTTTGCCATCATCGGTGAACACGGGATAGCCCGCATTCTTTCCGGTTGAATCGGGCGCACCATTCGCCTGCATGGAGTTCTTATCAAAGTAAATTTCGATGAGTTCAGATTTCAGGTTTGTCTTTTTGAAATTGACGTTTGCATCGCCGCGCAACCGCAACCGTTTTTCTTTCACATAAAACACGGCGGTGTCTTTTGCATAGTAGGTGACGGTGGTGTCAATTCCGCTTTGCGATTGCGACGAACGGAGGGAATCGGACAGCGTCGCTCCTGCCGAATCAGTGCTCACGGATATAGTCCGTACCGGTTTCTTCACCGGCTGCGGAACGGTCGAGGAGTCATGCACTATTGTTGTATCAGTGGCAGGTTTTCTTATTGTATTGTTTTTTAACGGGGACGTTTTTGTTGCGGTATTTTTCTTAGAAACACGCTTGCCGGATTGCGCAGGGGATGAGCCAGTGCGCTGCCGTTGCGGAGTATATGATTGTTGGGGAATAGCAAGCGACGGCATAGCTACAGCAAGGGCAATGACGATGATCACGCTGCCATACATACTGTGGTCTATGGAATACAATATCTGCATACTACTGCTTTGCTGCGGTTGTAACTCTGTTCCGCATTCTGCTATTTATACTGTTGCCGTGTTACATTCTTTGGCACGTTGAAGAGGTACTGACCGTTCGCCGGGTTGATGTCGAGCTTTGTTACCGTAAAGGATGCTGACATTTTTCTCGGCGGAAATTGCAACGATATTTTGTTGGGAAACCGCACAGCGTTTTTCATCGAATGGTCGGCATAATTTACATTGAACAACACTTCGTCTTTACGAGATTTACGCTGGTATGTGAGAAGAGTAGAATCCTTCATACTGACTTGTGCAAAATCCACATACCGAGGGTCGGATGAGTATGCAATAAGCATGACATTTTTCGCAGTATCAATTTTATGCACAGAGTATGCCTGCGGCTCGAATGGTACTTCGCAACGCAGTAAATGTATGAAATCATTATAGGCAAGCGGAATGGGCAAACGCTCCTGTAACTCTTTCGACTCCGTGTTACCTTCTAAAACCTGCATTTGCATAGCATCAAAATAAAGCAGCCGCTCGTTTGTTGCCGATAGCTTGCCAACAAGAATACCGAACGGACCATTGATAATCATTTTGAGTGAATCTGTTCGCAGAATGTCAATCGAACACTCGCCTTGTAGTGGAGTGTCATTCAGTGTTGTATTCACGGAGCATTCCGCCGAATATGCGCGCAACGATGAATTTCTGGATGGGATGATGCCTTTGTAATCAATGGTAGCAATTTCTTTTTTGTCGGTTTGTGTGTCGGCTGTCTTCGTGACTTCCTTTTGTTGTTCCGTCTTTGTTGTTGCGCATCCGCCCAACATGATAAACGACACGTTGAGAAAAAGAAAGATTGACTTCAATAATTGAGAGGGAACTATCGCATTCGTTCCGCGTGTTATCGGCTCGCTTGAAAAATTGTACGTTGTCATACCTTGTGATGATTCATGAAGATTCAATGCAAGTTAGCAATTTTTGCTACCGCACGGCGTTAATACAAACCTAAACTACGTACTCACATCAACCGACACAACAACACGATACTATGATGTATGTCACCCGACGGATGAATTTCTCCGCATCCCACCGCCTGTATAACCCCACATTCAGCGACGAAAAAAACGAAGCAATCTTTGATAAGTGCAATAATTTTCATGGGCACGGTCATAATTATGTGCTTGATGTTACAGTGAAGGGCGTACCTGACCCGGAGACCGGTTATGTGATTGACCTAAAACAGTTGCGTGATATACTTGACGAACTCATTATTGACAAGGTTGATCATAAGCATTTGAACTTTGATGTTGATTTCTTGCAAGGGATTATCCCTACAGCTGAAAACATCACGTTAGCATTTTGGAATTTGCTGGCAAACAAACTTCCTGCAGGTGAGTTGCATAGTATCAAACTGTACGAGTCGGAGAATAATGTCGTTGAGTATTTCGGTGAACCGGTTACCATACAGCGATATGCAACCGCTACGCAGCAAACCTCGCTCGACATGTAAATCAAACCAGACATACGAATTCAAACCTGCGAACAACAATAGAACACTACGTACACATGACTAAAGAAACAGATACAGACACAAATTCTCCTAAGAGCCACCCGTTCTATCCGACAGATGCCGAGATACTCCAAAAAATCACGAAGAAGCACGGCTCTCTTAGTTCATTAGGATATCCTCTCTTCGATGCTAATGGTAATATGCCGCTCAGCGGTGATGAACACGCCGAGATGATTGTAAAGTTGGAAGAAAAATTTGCAGAAGTGCTCGATATTCTCCGCATTGACCGCAACGACCCGAACAGCACAGATACACCGAAACGACTTGCCCGCATGTGGGTGAATGAACTCTTCGCCGGACGCTATGAACACCCGCCCAAAATAACCGTTTTTCCTAATAGAAAAGATGTGGACGAATTGGTTATCAGCAAGGGGATTAAAGTAATGAGCGTATGCTCGCATCATTGGCAACCGATTAGCGGAACTTGTGCTATCGGCTACCTGCCTAACAGACACGTTATCGGTTTAAGCAAACTCACACGTATCGTTGATTGGTTCGCACGCAGAGGGCAGATACAGGAAGAACTTGGCGAGCAAATCGCCGACTTTTTGCAAGAGTTGCTACAGCCCAAAGCCATCGGGGTTGTTATCAATTCGCAACATTACTGTATGATTGCTCGCGGCGTTGATGCACACGAAGAATCTTCTGAAATGATAACATCGGTGATGCGCGGCGAACTGCGTAACGATGCCACATTACGCCAAGAGTTTATGGCATTAGTCCGGTAATACTGAAACACAGATAAAGAATGATAAGTCCGTTTTGCAATAAAGCGGACTTTTTCATTTAGCACAATATGGTAGTATTGGTAGGTTAATGAATGTTAAACTGTTTTTCCATCTTCTCGAACTTCATTTGTTTTGTATCGGTTGTTACAAAACATCACAAGCCATAAATTCGTCAGATTGTTTTTTCAACAACTCAAAATATGCCATGACAGCAAACGACATATTTGAAGTATCAATATCGTATAATGAGTACCGTTCAATCACAGTAGCAAATATAGAAGCATATAAAAATGGCGACCGCTCAATGAGGAATGTCGAAAAGATGGATACTGTGATTCTCAATCATTCGAGGATGAACCGTATTGAGAAACATTATCAACCAAACAGTGCTTTACGCGAAGCGATTGCTGCAATTGATACACCGCAAACATGGATCGTCATCAGCGAGGATTGGTGCGGTGATTCAGCACAGATAGTGCCGTATCTCAATGCGATTGCATCCTTGAATGACAACATACTCTTCGGAATAGTTATCCGTGATATGTATCCCGATGTGATGGACTTATACCTAACCGACGGAACTCGCGGAATTCCTAAGCTGATTGCCTTTGGTAAAGATGGCGCAGAGCTATTTACCTACGGTCCGCGCCCCGCGCCGGGTGCTGCACTTGTTGCAGAGCGAAAGGCACAGGGAATAAGTAAAGACCAATTCCTTGAAGAGTTGCAACGCTGGTATAACACTGATAAAGGAATGAGTTTGGAACAAGAGATTCTTCAACGTATCCAACAAGTAACGATACCCGTTTAACTAACCCATATCTCTATGAAACACGTTCTTCGCATCTGTTCGATTTGTTTTGTCCTCATAGCCGTTGTATGTGCTAACCAATTCATAGTTGAAGCACAAACGTGGTCGCAAGGTCGCGGCTCATTTTCGGAAACCGGTACTACAGGTTCATCATCACGACAAAAGAACGTCCTGAAAGAACTGAAGCTGAGTCAGGCGCAGATAGAAGAGATTCGCACATTGACAGGCGGGTTTGCCTCGACAGTGTTGATGCTGAAAAAGAAATCCGATGCACTAAAAGAGGACTTGCGGAATCTGCAACTGCAAGAGAATCCGTCTGATGCTGAGATAACACGTTTGCTCAAGGAGAGTGCCCTCACACAAGCCGAGATAAACTCGAAAGCGTTGCCCGTGATGGCTTCGATTAAACAACTTCTGACGACGACACAACGCACAAAGTTGAATGAACTCCGCAAGCAAGAGCAAGAACGGCTTGAAGCAGAGCGCAAACAGAATAGCGACGGTCGTGCTTCATCTCCTCGCTCATCCTTGAACATGGTTCGCAGTTTCAGCTTTTCGTCATCCGGCAGCAGCTCGGCATCAACATTCGATAAAACCGCAGTGTTCTCGTACCCGGATGTTGAGCTATGGATTGACGATGCGAATGGGAACGGATTCTCATCCTTCTCAATCGGCGGCGACGATATGCAATCAATGTTCAACTTTGGACCTGATAACGACGGCACTTTTAATTTCTCATTCCCCGATGATATGATGAACAGGTTCAATTTCCCACAACGGAGAAATGACAATGGTTCAAAAAATGCAGCACCCAACACGAATGAATCCAACGAAGAACTGCGTCAGCAACTGAATGAACTTAACTCTCGTCTCCGCAAGTTGGAAGAAGAGAAGAAGAAACGGCGTGAGGAATAGAAATTTCTGTGCTTAAAAAATATTTTACTTCTCTGCTCAAGTAATCAGAAATGCCGACGATACTTGTTTATGAGTAAA
>JAEUSO010000520.1 GCA_016788605.1 Candidatus Kapaibacterium sp.
CTGCGCAACCACAATTCGCTCAAGCTACGGCTTCAGATGCTTGTGGTTCTACTTTCACGCTTACATTTACTGATAGTTCAACTAACGGTCAATGTGCTGGTTCGTATTCAGTAACTAGAACTTGGACAGCTACTGATAGCTGTGGAAATACTTCTACTGCTTCACAAACAATTAATGTAATTGATGATTCGGCTCCAGTGATTGCAGCTTTACCTGCTCCTTCAACAATTAGCTGTCCTGCGCAACCACAATTTGCTCAAGCTACGGCTTCAGATGCTTGTGGTTCTACATTTACTTTAACATTCAATGATGTAACAACAAATGGTCAGTGTGCTGGTTCGTATTCAATAACTAGAACTTGGACAGCTACTGATAGCTGTGGAAATACTTCTACTGCTTCACAAACAATTAATGTAATTGATGATTCGGCTCCAGTGATTGCAGCTTTACCTGCTCCTTCAACCATTAGTTGTCCTGCGCAACCACAATTCGCTCAAGCTACAGCTTCAGATGCTTGTGGTTCTACATTTACTTTAACATTCAATGATGTAACAACAAATGGTCAGTGTGCTGGTTCGTATTCAGTAACTAGAACCTGGACCGCTACTGATAGCTGTGGAAATACTTCTACTGCTTCACAAACAATTAATGTAATTGATGATTCGGCTCCAGTGATTGCAGCTTTACCTGCGCCTTCAACCATTAGTTGTCCTGCGCAACCACAATTCGCTCAAGCTACAGCTTCAGATGCTTGTGGTTCTACATTTACATTAACTTTCAATGATGTAACAACAAATGGTCAGTGTGCTGGTTCGTATTCAGTAACTAGAACTTGGACTGCTACTGATAGCTGTGGAAATACTTCTACTGCTTCACAAACAATTAATGTAATTGATGATTCGGCTCCAGTGATTGCAGCTTTACCTGCGCCTTCAACCATCAGTTGTCCTGCGCAACCACAATTCGCTCAAGCTACAGCTTCGGATGTTTGTGGTTCTACATTTACTTTAACATTCAATGATGTAACAACAAATGGACTTTGTGCGGGTGCATACTCAGTAACTAGAACTTGGACCGCTACTGATAGCTGTGGAAATACTTCTACTGCTTCACAAACAATTAATGTAATTGATGATTCGGCTCCAGTGATTGC
>JAEUSO010000521.1 GCA_016788605.1 Candidatus Kapaibacterium sp.
CTTACCGGCGTGTTGTGCGACGGTTCGCGGAGCGACCCCCCGCCGACCGCCCGCTCCATTCTGCAAGATGAGCGCAGCGAATCTTGCAGAACGTTTTGCAGCTACCCGAAGGGCGGGACTTTTACCACAAAACTTGATTTGAAAAACTAATGTTTGATTAACCACAAATCTTTCTGCGGAGCACGAAACCCCGCCTATTGCAAATGTGCTGTTAGCTGCCGTTATTCTCATTCTTCTGTCTTGTCAGTTAGTTGAATAAAGTCAACAATTAGTTTTACTACTTGTCCGTTTTTGTCAAAGCCAACATAACGAGGATAAATGCCATCTCCCCAGCCAGAACCGAACATAATGATGTTTGCATTTGAATTTGTCGGAGTGTAATTTATCCAGTCTTCACCCCTTGAACTTGCAGGTATGTTTGCGTTTACTTTAAAGTGTTTTTCTAAAATGTCATTGTAGTAATTACCGTCTTTGTTAGCCGTATAAAAGTCAGTAATTTCTTGGTTGTATAATTTCCAAGTTGTATAGTCCGAAAAACTCCCAAGTCCATTTTCAACGGGAAACATTCCGTTCATTTTTTTCTCAAAGTCGTCCGCCAATAATGTTTCTGAAATTAAAGATAACTCCCATTTAACTGGCACTTCGTCTTTGAAATTAAGTTCTGCATAAGCAACTCGTCCGCCGAAATCGTCATCAAGTCCAATGTAAAGATAAACGGGATAGTCGCCAGGCTTTACAGTCCAAGATTGAGGAAGTCCTAATTCTCTATACATTGGATCTGTGCAAACTACTTGTCCGCTTGGTAATTTAAGGTCGCCAACGAAAAACCTGCCGTATGATTTATTTGCTTTTAGGTTTTCAAAGTCTGAGTAGTCAAACTCAGTCACTTCATTAAAAATTGTTTGTTTGACTTTTTTGTTTGTCGTGTCCTGTTCTGTCTGAGAAGTCTTCCCGAATAGCTTATCAAATAGTCCCATATATATATTTTAATGTCATCTTGTTTAATTGTTGCGTTGTCGTCATATAATGACAGCTAATGGAGCGGGCGGTAGGCGAAGTCCGAAGGATTTTGCTTACCGGCGTGTTGTGCGACGGTTCGCGGAGCGACCCCCCGCCGACCGCCCGCTCCATTCTGCAAGATGAGCGCAG
>JAEUSO010000522.1 GCA_016788605.1 Candidatus Kapaibacterium sp.
CCTGCCACGTTCGGCCAGGTGAGATTTTGTTTAATACCGGTAATAGAACCGGTGCCTGGAACAGAAAGATTCCTTACAACGTTGCCCGAACAGATAAAGTTCTTGCTGTCGCTCTTTATACCCTCGATAGTTGAGACGCCAACATTGGCACTAAAGGTAATATTTTCGATGAGGTTGTTTGTGCAGGTGGTAGTGAATGGATTTGCGATTCGGATCGCGGTGATGCTGTTGTTCGTATGGGTGCTTACCACATTAGTGATGGTATTCGACACAACATAGGCACCATTTTTACCCCATCCAAGAGCGATCAACCCGTTAGCCGCCGGTATTTGCAGATTACTTACGAGGTTCCCGGTCATGGTGATTACTGACGGCGATGAATTATTGGTGAGCGCATAGAACCCACCACCCGCCACACTACAGGAGGTTACGGTGTTGTTATTCATTTCTACCGATGTGGTTAGCGTTGGGGCAGTATATTCATGGTTGAAGATCGCGTAAGACCAGACATTCAGCGTACCTGTGGTGAGTGAAACATAGTTATTGTTTACCTGAATATTTCCGTTTTGGTGAGTGATGGTATAGATTCCATAGAGCGTGCCCTCATGAGTCACCCCGCTACCATTGTTGCTGATAATGGTGTTATTGGAAATCCTATACCCGTTTTGTAAGGTGGCCTGCACGGCAGCTGCGACGAGTGTGCCACCGCCTCCGTAGTTCACGATCGTATTTCCGGTCACAGCACTTAACCCGCCGATATCGTTTCCTACATCATAGATAGTGCTGCCAAAGGAAGAGACGCTTCCCATAAGCACAAAACCAGAATTGCAGTTTTGAAGAAGGTTCCCGTAAAAACTATTGTAAGAGTTAGTACCCTGTACGGAAGTTACACTTACCGCTAACGTTTGAGAGGTGGCCAGGGCGTTCTGCATCCAGATGGCCTTGCAGCCTGCCGGTGAGTTGCCATTGCCAGCCACGCCATTTATACGGTTGAGGGTTACGGTACAGTTTTTAATCACATTAAACTGGCAGCCATCGGTTGCCGAAGCCTTGAAAAGACCATAGCCGTACTCCATAGTCGCGGGATTGCTGGTGTTAGGATCCAACAAGTCGATGCCATCAATCGTAATGTAATCGGCTCCGATCAGG
>JAEUSO010000523.1 GCA_016788605.1 Candidatus Kapaibacterium sp.
GCTTACATCAAGCAGTATCTGCTGCTTCCCGCTGCTTAGTTGCATATCGCGTTTTAGTAAAACAGAGCCGCGGATGTTGATGATGCTGAACTCGTAGATACCATCTTTCTCAACATCAATGCCCACACGCAACAAGTCGGGCTGAACCGGGTCTTGACTGATGCCCAGAACCGTGTTTGCTGCATCTGATACCGTTACACTATTCACTGATGTAAGCGAACCCGGACCGTAGAGAAACGACCACCGCCAATAATCAGGGGTTGCCCACGGCACGATAACATCCGGTATCCCGTCGCCTGTTGCATCATCCGTTGAAACGATGTTCAAAGTTGTTCCATGATTTAACGCCTTGTATTTTCCGATTGGTCTAAGTTCGCTAGGATTAGCACCTGAATAAAATACACGGTCAAGTCCATCTGACTGTCTTTCCATGATTATAAAATCCTTCGCCGAATCACCGTCTATACTGTGGTTGAGAGTCGCCAGAATACTAACAGCATCCATTTTTTTCGTTATCAGTTTCTCTAATTTATCATTACTGAGGTCGTAAATGCTTATGCTTGGAGTATTAAGACCCTCACGGAAAATGAAATAGTTCTTTCCTAGTACCGGTTGCAAGCGGCATACATCATACGCAGCTTCCTTTCCGCTTAACACTTGATCTATTTGTGTGAATACCGGCTTGTTCGCTGCCCACTCCACACTATACATTGTGTAATACGGGTCTGCGGTCGGACTGCCAGCTGGCAGACGGCGGGTAAAGACAAATCTAACTCCGCCATTCGCCCTTGTGAATACTCCGGCAAATCCTGTGTGGGTTGTATCAAACGGCATCGGGACTTCTATCCGCGTCGTGGGAATTGAGTCAAGTATCTTGTGCCCAAGATACAGGATTAGGTTTCCGCGTGCGGTGTAGGCAAGCATGTCGTCCAAGCCGTCGTTGTTCATATCGGCGACAATAGGAAGGAACACGATGTTCGCCTTTGTCAGTTCGGGAAAACGGTTCGCATTCCCCTTGTAGATATTCCCCTTTAGGTCGGCGTAGTCGGTTACCCCGTCGCCATTAAAGTCCCCTTTTCTCAGTACTGCGCTTCCGCCTTCCCACGTAAAGATATTCACGGTATCCCACACATAGCGGTT
>JAEUSO010000524.1 GCA_016788605.1 Candidatus Kapaibacterium sp.
GCCGAACGCGGCGAACTCAAGCGTCGTAATCATGCTGTCCTTCAAGGCATAATACTTCTCACTTTTGAAACGACCGTTGTCGAAATTGATACCGATACGTGTTGCCGGCACACCGCCAAGTGTCACTTGCTCGGGCTTGTTGTAGTACTCGTCGGGTAGCATACGGTCTTCCTTCATGTACTCTTCCATCGTCGTGCCTTCGAGTTTCTGCGTGCGAACATGAATCTTCGCCGTTGCCGGACCCTCGACCTTATACTCTAAAAACTGCTGTTCCACATCGGCTTGCGAGGTGGCGATAAAATCTTTCCCGTTATCGCTGCGGGTAACCCAGTTCTTGGGGTAGTCCAGTGTAAAACCCGTTTGCGAATCAGTATATTTTGCCATGCCGTCCACCTTTGCCGGCTCTGCTTTTTTCTCGCCGCATCCGGCAAGAAGTACCACAATACAAGCCATCGCTGCCACGATGCGCCATTGCTTCATAACGTATCTCCTTTGGTGCATAAGTAATGTTGAAATGCCATGGGGTGAAACTACCAAAAAACGCAGAACCGCAAGGGTGAATTTTTCCAGTATAGGATTTCCGCATCAAAATGGCAGAGAATACACCGAACAGGGAATTTGCGAAGAGGGAGCAGCATGCAGATAGCAGATTATTTTCAGCACGTGGTTGATTTTCGGGTACAACGTCGTTGCAACCATTTATTGAGTGATATACTTGGTGTAATCATAGTCGGAATGATACCGCCGGGAGGATTTTTAGTCAGCTCCAGTTGCTCGCACCACATCACCGAAGAAATGCTGATGGAAGTCATCACCCACGAGTCGTGCCGCATCAACCGCCGCCTGAAACTTGTGCATCGCGGAATGCAATTGCCATGTCATCCCATCTACTTGCATATGCCCGAAACCGCCTACCTGAAATTCTTTGTCTTTGAAGTGTGGTAGGAGTGGGATTATGGTTGGTTGAACCGTTTGATACACTCACGCAATTCATGCCGTTTAGAATGTGTGAATCTATAAAGATTCAATTATAATGGAATAGGTATAGATACTATTATTCTAAAAAACGATTCTGTCTATGCCAAAGCAGATTCTCTTGCAATGGATAATACTTATTCTCTTTTGGCAAT
>JAEUSO010000525.1 GCA_016788605.1 Candidatus Kapaibacterium sp.
CCAAGATTGAGGACAGGTTCGGGAATGTGATTTACCAAAACAAACTGCCTGTGAATCCTGTGGATGCACTCGACCCCAAGGTGTGCAAGAATATGATGAACATGATGCGCCGCGTTGTTGATGGCGGTACAGCGTCGTCCGTCAGAAAGTTTTATCAATACGATGCTGGTGGTAAAACAGGTACGACAAACGATTTTGCCGACGCATGGTTTGTGGGGTTCACACCGCAGCTCGTAGCCGGTGTGTGGGTCGGTTTCGACGACCACCGCATTAAGTTCACCGGATGGTACGGACAGGGAGGCAAGGCGGCAGCACCGATTTGGGGACGGTTGATGGGGAAAGTATATGCTGATGACAAACTCGGCTTCCGTCAAAAGATGTTCCCCAACCGCGATACGAATATCAAGAAGATTAGTCCTGAAGAGGCAGACGCGCAGATTGAGGAAGATGTGGACCAACCTGCAGCAACAACTATTGAGGAAGTCGTGCCTCTAACACCCAACGATGCAGACAAAAAGCCCGATTCCCCGAAGGAAAATCCGCGTCAGCAATCACAAGCGAGTCCGCAGCAGCAGCCAATTCTCCCTACGGAAAAGAAATACACATTTCCAGCACTCAGACCTGCGAAATGATACTCACTTAAACGAGAGGTATGATGGCACAAGCGCATATACCGTCATGAATAACGCCATGAGCCAAAAGACAAGTCGTGACGACTTTTGCGGCTCGGTCTTCTTATACGAGTGCCACATCGAGGCGAGTGAATACGTTGTACCGGTAATAGCTATATAGACCAAAAGAACCTCGAACACATTGTATCGGTATGATGCCAGATACATCAAGCCGAAGTTTGCAATCGAACCATAAACAAGCATCAAGTGAAAGATGTAGAAGAAGAGCGACTCTTGCCCGCATAATTGCAGTACGGGTGCGATGCGAGATTTCGTAATCCGCTCTTGAACCAAATACAATACACAGAAACTTAGCACAACCGCACTGAATCGGTAGAGTGCATGTCCGGGAGAGGCATACCACCAATCTTCATAGCCGGGATAATCGGTTGTCTCTTTGAGCAAAAACAGAATGAACGGT
>JAEUSO010000526.1 GCA_016788605.1 Candidatus Kapaibacterium sp.
TCATTCCACCGAAAGACGGGTACATTGTACGGGTGGAAACGCTCAATGGAAAGTTTTTGTATGCCCTCAGGATTTTTCCAGCAGGCAATAGTTTCAATTTCTGTCCGGCCGAATTGCACGACATCCGCAATGCAAATGGCGACACATCTTCCCGCCACATTCGCGTTGAATCGTTCGTGCCGTCTCGCAAAATTATTGATGACGCCCAGCGGATTGCTAAAACTGCCCGACTCGATGCCGGTGGAATTGAATATTTAATCCATCCGGAAACAGACGAACCTTACTATTACGACATCAATGTGCTCTCCAACTTCCTGGTAAATGCTGAAGATGTAATCGGGTTTAATCCATACGAAGCATTTGTCGATTACCTCGAACAACGACTGAAACCGATTTATGAAATCGAACAAGCACCTGCACTTTAACAATGACTGTATCAAATAGTAATTTATATACGCAGGCTTATGTAAACACGGGCGATGGACAGCCCGTGATTTTACTGAACGGCTTGTTTGGAAATGTCCACATCTGGAAACCCCTTGTTGAAGCATTGAAAAATAGTTTCCAGGTGATTATCCCGCGCATTCCGCTAACAAACTTTGTCCTGGATGACACAAACGTGAAACAAGTGGCGCAGTATCTGCATGAGTTTATCACACATCATCAGTTGCAGAATGTAATCTTGGTGGGCCATGCGGTTGGTGGGCAGCTTGCGCTGATGTACACACATCTCTATCCGGCTAACATTCGTAAACTGGTGCTGGTAAGCAGTGGCGGACTGATGGAACGAACTTCGTCAGAAGTTGATACAACACATTACATTCAATCGTTATTGGAAGAACCTGAGCAACGATTCTATTTAAAAGAGTTTGCCAATGAAGCGATAACCGAAGAGCTTACTCAAACGTCAAAACAATTCAGGGTATCAACTTTCCTGAATAAAATTGATCACCCGGTGTTGTTGGTTTGGGGATTACAGGATCCGATCTCTCCGCCTGAGTCGGCCCTGCACTTCAATGATTTGCTGGGAAACTCGGAGATTAAGTTCATCGAAGATTGCGGCCATGTGCCCAT
>JAEUSO010000527.1 GCA_016788605.1 Candidatus Kapaibacterium sp.
TTGCCAGCCGGTTGCTGACGATATTCTGATACGACTTAGCTATTGCATAGTAGATGGCGGCTGATTCATCATACTTCAATGCCTCAAAATACTCGCTCAATGCTTCTGTATCCCGCCGACGCAATGCTAAGAGTGAACCACGTGTAAATGCTTTTATCGCTTTGTTCTTCTGCTTTGTCGAATCTAGCGTCTCGGTGAATGTATCAGGCAAACGTGGCTTTATCTGCGTAATCGTTGTGCATGAAGGAAGGAGGCACATTGATACGCCGATACAAAGTAATAAAATGATGTGGTTCGTCACGATGCTGTGAAGTTATCGGTGAAGTTGACGGAGTTGAATTGCTTCTGCCGACCTGATGGCAAGCCCATACCGAACACCGCGAACACTTACCGTGCATTCGGATATGGAGAAATGCTTCAAAATCGTTTCAAGGATAAGTGTGCCGGCGAAAAGAATATCAGCACGGTCGGGATGAATACCGTTTCGTGAGCGGAGGACTTCAGTTCCATGATGCTGCATGAGCCATTGGCGGTGATTTGAAACTGTGTTCAACGTAAGAGCGAAACCGTCTATCTGTTGTGCATCAAATTCAGCAAGATCCAACGTCATGGCGGCAAGTGTCGTTGGTGTTCCTGCAACTGCCCGCAGCATAGATAATTCTGGAAGAGTGATATGCGTAATTGCCTCAATAATATCCCGTTGTGCCGACTCGATATTCGTATCAGTCACACCATCACTAAAGTACCGTTCCGTAAGCCGGACCGCACCCACATTAATACTGAGCGATTGTATGTCGCCGCTGTCATTTCTGAAAACAAGTTCCGTGCTTCCGCCACCAATATCAAGTATGCACTCATTATCCGCCTGTGCCGTTCCATGAAAACAAAGCTGCGCTTCTTCTTTACCGGAAATGCAATACACGGGAGCATCAAGGGCTTTTCCAAGACGCGAGAGTACGTCATGTTTATTCTTTGCATCACGTACCGCACTTGTAGCAATCGCATTACTAACATCCACTGAATACTCTTTGCAAAGGGAAGAATAGTTCAAGAGAATTGTTTCAGCGCG
>JAEUSO010000528.1 GCA_016788605.1 Candidatus Kapaibacterium sp.
CCCGATGAACACCGGAGGAAAGTGGAAAAACGACTGGGGGTCAATTCAATGCACGATTGCACATCATTCTAGCGGCTTGCCCGACGGTACGTATGGTGGAAGTCCCATGGGCTTTTCTCTAACAACGAATGACGGACGTTTGCACTATTCAAGCGATACAGCCCTACATTTAGATATGCAACTCTTAGGCAGATACTACCGTCCCGATTGGTGTGTCCTGCCTGTCGGCGATAATTTTACTATGGGATATGAAGATGCCCTGATTGCAAGCAATTTCTTGGAATGCTCGTCAGTCATCGGCGTTCACTTCGATACGTTCGAGTATATTGAAATTGATCATGAGGCGGCTGTGAATCACTTCGCTGAACACGGCAAGTTACTTTACCTGCCCGAAATCGGTGATGTTCTTGATTTAGAGCGCGTCCATTAAGAGAAACGACTGATGCAAACAAAGAAAAAGCGGTACTTGAATAAAGCACCGCTTTATGTATCTCTATACTAGCTGGATGGCTAAGCAGTTTTCAGTGCTTCCGCACCGCCGACAATCTCCAACATTTCTTTTGTGATTGCCGCTTGACGTGCTTTGTTGTATTCAAGTTGAAGTGCATTAATAAGGTCTTTTGCATTTGTCGAAGCGTTGTCCATCGCCATCATCCGCGCCGCCTGTTCCGCTGCATTCGAGTCAAGAAGTGCGCGCCATATCTGAAGGTTCAGGTACTTCGGTAACAATGTCTCTAAAATCTCACCGCGTGACGGTTCGTAGATATAGTCAGTATTCTGTTTTTTTTCACCCTTGTCAGTTGTAGGTTGCACAGGTAGCAATGGCACAGTTTTCAATTCCTGCTTAATGAATGACTTGAACTCATTAAACATGATATGAACTCTATCGTAGTGCCCGTTGATGAATCCTTCCGTGACTATTGGCGCAATTTCTAGTACGGTCTCGAACGAGAGTGACGTGAAGACATCACTGAATGCATGTGGAATTTTATTGGAACGGCGCTGAAAATGAGATACTGATTTACGTCCAATCGGCAGCACATGGATTTCTGCTTTGGGATACT
>JAEUSO010000529.1 GCA_016788605.1 Candidatus Kapaibacterium sp.
TGCCGAGCAACTGAAAATCGCATTCTACGGACAAGTGGTTGTGCAGGAACATCAGGCATTGCCCGACAGCACATTGGATTCCACGATGGCGTGGTCGCGCAGTGCGGTGCAGCAAATACCGCCCTACCTTATAGCCAACAATAAGATGAATTACAAGGTGAATACCGTTGGCAAAATGGACGGAACAAAAGTGCTGAATATCAGTGCGGCACTCAAAGGCGAGATTGCCGTGGTGGATAAGAAACTGCCGATTAAAATCAAAGCAAGTTCGGTAACGGGCAAAGGGACATCGGTCATCGAAGCCGAGACGGGCTACACGCGGAGCAAGGAAACATCCATGGTGCAGTCAATCCAAATGGATGTTACCCCACCGCAAACAAACAAAACACAAACGCTCAAGCAGGTAAAAACAATGAAGCTGAGTGTGAAAATGATGAACTAATCCGCAGCGGGCTTGTATGCAGTTGCTATCAGCGCATCTATCTCGCGTTGCGGCAGAACGATTTGTGTTTGCGAGCCGGTTGCAAGAAGCGTCCCGCGCTCATCAACGGCACGGACGTCACACACGATGGACTTTGTGCCAACGCGGACAACGGTTGCCGTGATATCCACCTTCCTGCCCACTGCACACATTGCGTGATGGGTAATGGATAACGCGCCGCCGACTGCATTTTCCCCTTCATCGAAATAGGGTTCGATAGCGCGACGTGCCGCAACTTCGGCGTGGTAGCCCAGCCAAAACGTGGAATACACAGGATGGATTTCCCGCCCGTCAAGTTGCGCTGTCATGTCGGGCGTGACGGTGATGCTAACTGTTCCTCTGCTATGCTCTACTGCAGGATTCATGGTGATGTTGAAATGATGATTATTCGTCCTGTCAAGCACTACTCTTGACTGCTTTATATTTCATGGTCAGGTGTAGCACCTGCCCGGACTGAAAGATTGGGATATAATATCGTAGAACGACTAATCTATGGGATCAACTGAACCATTGTGATGATATTTAACTTGTCTCCATCGTAGGGTTCTGATTGACTCTTTAAGATTTTCGTACACTA
>JAEUSO010000052.1 GCA_016788605.1 Candidatus Kapaibacterium sp.
ATGTTTGGATAGAAATTAAGGATACCAAAGGTGGCGTTATCTTCTCCGGTAAAATCCAGAGCAGTGGCTCGATTCCGATGAAACAGAATGTCTGCGTCGGCTCGGTTACGGTTCGCAACCGCACTGCAAATGTTGAAGTTCTCTCATTCTCGTGGGGCGCATCCAATCCGTCGTCATTCTGCTCATCATCGTCAACAGGCGACCCAATAAGATCTGGAGATGTTAAGACAGCACGTGAGGCGGGTTCGGGTATGGCAACAGGTCGCCGTCAGTATGAGCCTGTAGTTATCACAAGGCGGATTGATAAGTCATCGCCATTGCTCTTAAAATCAACCGTTGGTTCATCAAGCGATATGCAGTCGTCCACATCACCTGCATTGACATTAAGTTGCGATGGCTCGTCAATCAGCTATACATGTAATACAGCTTGTGCAAACGGCAACCACATACCTAAGGCAGATGTACGTTAATTGATAGAACCACTTATTCGGCATGGCTGATTTCTTTATTGAAGTCAGCCATTTCTTTTTGTGAATGGGTGAAGATGATGTGACGGTTTCGTTTCTTGGGAGGGGTATTCATTGGAAGTGTGACGCAAGAACGATTGTACAGTGGCGGACAATCCTTTCCGGCAGAAGAAATGCGGCGGACGGAGCGGACGGGGCGATGCCGTCTGCGAAGCATTGTGCTTGACCAATATACCCTACTCTTCCGCATTCTTTGCGATTGTATTGCGCGCCTCCTCTTTCTCGCGTTTCCATGCCGCCTTGCGAAGCGAGTAGAGATAGAGACCTTCTACTTTGGTGCGCGCCCACGGGGTTTTGCGGAGAAATCGAAGAGATGACGGTATAGTTGGATTGACTTGGAAGCACCGTATTTTGATGCGCTCGCCGAGTTCCTGCCATCCATAGGTCTGTACCAAATGGTCAAGCATCATTTGCAAAGTAACGCCGTGAAGCGGGTCGGTGGTTTCGGGTTGATTCATGTGTATTGCAGTTAATCTTCATTACCAAAAATACTGCTCTATATCCTACGAATACGATAAGAAATTATGGACTATGTTTGATAATGAAAATGCTGAAATTCATACCGTCAACTGACATGCCCACAAATTGTTTAAACCATAAAAGCTAGTCATATATATAGTAAAGTTGTGGTAAGTTACATGTTTAATTTACGTATAACTAATCATATATACAGGGGATACTATGAAAGCAATGTATGTTATCATCTTATCATGTGTTATTTCGGTAACAATGTACGCACAGATGCCGACACCAGGAGTTTATTACAGAATTATTGCTAAACATAGCGGCAAAGCGTTGGATGTAAGAGGTGGTACTTCCGCAGTTGATAATGGAATCGCAATCCAACAATACGATCCCATTGGTGGCGACAATCAGGCGTTTCGTTTTGAGCGTCAACCAAACGGCTTATATATGATTATCGCCAAACACAGCGGTAAGGCACTGGATATTACATCAGCCAGTATGCAAAACGGCACACCCGTCATACAATATGCAATTCACGGCGGAGACAACCAGCTGTTCCGGATTGTTAATCAGGGTAACGGATATTTTAGAATCATCAATAAACGTAGCAATAAGGGACTTGATATTAGTGGCGGATCTGAGGCAAAAAATAACGGGATTCCGCTTATACAATGGGATGCAACCGGTGGTGACAACCAACTGTTTACATTCACCGAGTATTCTTCAATAACGCAACCAACAACAAACATATCCCGCAATTTAATGAGTTTTGAATACTACCAATTCGTTGCGTTGAAATCGGATATTAACAAGTATGCCTGTATGTGTAATAGTTGCCAGAAAACAGTTACCCCAGTTGAGTATTCCGCCTTTCTGCATTGTGATACACGAAGTGACATAACCAATCTTAGGGCGGTTAAACTCCCGAACGGGAATTTTGCATTCATGGCATCCAACAATAAGTTTCTAGCCGTCTGTAACGGTTGTGTCAGTAACGGTACTGTACCCAACTTTCTTATGTTCCACGAGACATCACCTAATCAGCCATGGGCTCAATTTGAAGTGAAGGAACTGCAGAACGGTAAATACTCTATTTATAGTATTCATTCAAAGTTGTTTGTTGCGCGTTGTAATGGATGCTCTCCTACTGCTACATATCCGAATCAAGTAACAGCACATGCCAACAATGCAAATGAAGATTGGGCACAATGGACTATAGAAGGTTTTCAGAAATAGGTACTATAGTCATATCCGCTATATTCTACACTTGGAAAGGTTATAATTGCAATGAACTCATATTCGTTGCAGGTATCTTATTTGCCACCCGTCCGTAACTTCGCGCCCAAAAATTGACATCACACACTCTATTCAAGGACACAGAGATATGGCTACAGAGCGCGGACCCATTTCGCAATTCATGGAACAACACTACCTGCACTTCAACGCTGCGGCAATGATGGATGCGGCAAAGGGCTACGAAACGCATTTACTTGAAGGCGGCAAAATGATGGTGACGCTTGCAGGGGCAATGAGTACAGCCGAGCTTGGAAAATCCCTTGCTGAGATGATTCGTCAAGATAAAGTGCATATTATCTCGTGTACTGGTGCAAACCTTGAGGAAGATATTATGAATCTTGTGGCGCACTCGCATTACAAACGTGTGCCTCATTACCGCGACCTTTCTCCGCAGGACGAGTGGGATTTGTTAGAGAATCACTATAACCGCGTCACCGATACGTGTATTCCCGAAGAGGAGGCGTTCCGCCGTTTGCAGAAGCACTTGATAAACGTATGGAGCAGTGCGGAGAAGAACGGTGAGCGATTTTTCCCGCATGAGTTTATGTATAAAATGCTGCTTTCTGGTGATTTGGAGCAGTATTACGAGATTGACCCGAAAAACTCATGGATGCTTGCCGCAGCCGAGAAGAACCTGCCGATTATCGTGCCGGGTTGGGAGGACTCAACGATGGGCAACATCTTTGCATCGTATTGTATCAAAGGAGAGTTGAGGGCAAGCACAATGAAAAGCGGTATCGAATATATGATGTGGCTTGCCGGATGGTACACAAAAAACTGCCAAGGCAAGGGCGTGGGATTTTTCCAAATCGGCGGTGGTATTGCCGGCGACTTCCCTATCTGTGTTGTGCCGATGCTCTATCAAGACATGGAAATGCACGACGTGCCATTTTGGAGCTACTTCTGCCAAATCAGCGACTCAACCACAAGTTACGGCTCGTATTCAGGTGCAGTACCGAACGAGAAAATCACGTGGGGCAAACTTGATATATCCACACCGAAGTTTATCGTGGAAAGTGATGCGACGATTGTAGCACCGCTTATCTTCGGTTGGCTGTTACGCTGGTAGGCAACAAGAGAATACTGTTTATCGAACTACTCTGAATCCGTGGTAGAGTTCGGTCATTGTGCTGAACTCTACTGTGTGTGATTCCACGCGCGAGTATGCATTACCTTTGATGATGGTCTGGATAAACCCGTTCAGGTCGTCATCGCTCCCCTGTACAACTGTCAGGACGCTTCCACCGGGCGTGTTGCATGTAGTTCCTCTTACTCCGTATTCGTAGGCGTTCCGCTCTACAAACTTGCGAAATCCGACTCCTTGCACTTTACCAAAAACTTCTATTCGGGCTTGTTTCATATTATTTTGATACGATAACAACTTCGGTACGTCTATTAAGATTGCGACCGAACTCTGTGGCATTGTCGGCAATAGGGCGTGCATCGCCATAGCCGACAGTTTGAATCCGTTTGGGTGATATTTGTTTTTTCTCAACGAGATATTTTTTTACACTTTCGGCGCGAACCAGCGAAAGGCGGCGGTTGCTTGATGCCAATCCTCTATTATCAGTATGTCCCTCGATTCGGATAATCACCTTTGGCTGATTGCGAAGAAACTCCGTGAGGATTTCAAGCGTGGGAACATTTTCCGGCAATGTTGCGCTTGCCGAGGGAAACAGCAGGTCTTCGATAATAAGTTTTCTGCCTATCTCGACAAGCGGTATTGTCTTGCGTAATAGCTCCTGTTTCTTGGAGTTAAGCACCGCCACATTGATTGAGTCGGGAATTGCCGGTTGGTCGGAGCGGAAAGTGATGGCAAACAGGTTGGTTAACTGCGTTGAATAGGCATCAAGGATTTTACCAAAGGATTGGTTGAGATCGAAGATTGTTCCTCGTGTTTCGCGTGCAATTTTTGAATACTGCTCTAACACGGGAGGTACGATGCAAAACACACGCGCCTGTTTCTCTTTCAAATGGGCGATGATGCTCTCGGTGGTAAAGTTCGTGCGTCCGTTTCCGCGCTCGCCTTGCTGATGGTAGGGCGCATCGGATATCATCACAAGCACCCTGTTCGCCGACGGGCGGAACTCCGCATTCGACGCTTCTTTCAATGCCTCAAGTGCGTTCTCTTTTTCATCGAAACCACCCCAAGCCCGCGCTGAGGCAATCCACGTCATGAACTCGTTCACATCGGCAGTAGGCGGAAATGTTTTTTCAATAACATCAGAGAACATCACCAAACCGAGCCGGTAGTCAATACCACGCGCCACAAGGTTGGATGTGAATTTTTGTATGTTGTCGCGAATGCCGTTGATATGCACTTGCATCGTTCCGGTCACATCAAGCACTATGATGAAATCCACCGGAACACGCTCTTTTACGCTGATCTTGCGAACAGAGATAATTTTCCTGTCGCGTCCGTTCTCAACCACACTGAGGTCGCGTGCATCAAGCGAGTCGAGCGGCTCTCCATTCTCGTTCATTGCCTCGACAATCAAGCTCACTTCGGGAAAACGCTTTATGTCCACGTTCTGGATTGTGAGTTGCACTTTCTGCTTTGATTTCACCAATGCTTCGTCAGCAAGCTTGCGTGCCCGCTCATCGAGTGAGTCGGAGATTGTGGAGTCGCCCGCTAGAGCTATTACTGAGGTGCATACAACAAGAAGTGTTGCAAGCAAATACGTACGCAAACGGATAAAGGTAATATGATTGCAGGATACCTGCGCCATGACTCTCTGATAAAATTGGTAACACATCATGCCGTAATGCTGCGTTGGCTGTGATGTAATGTATAGCTGAATCATTCAGTATGGAAACTCTAAAGTGTACCTGTTGGATTTTTCTGACAATTGCTGTACTCCTTTACACAAAGCCCCCTCAAAACATACGCTTTGAAGGGGCTTCGCAAAGCAGCGAAGTATGATTTACTCTTACCGGATATTCAAGCGTAAAACCGGCGAAATCATAAAGAAATTAGCCGGCTCCCACGGACGCGGCGTTGAGCGCAATGGCGTCGAGTATTTCCCTTCCAGATACAACCACTCGCCCACAAGCGGCATATATGCACGCATAAAGAGCATTTGGTTGGAATACTGTGCGGTAACACCGAACGGGAACGTAGATTGGTTTCGGTACTCAATCTTTGCATAAATCCAATCAGCCAGTTCGTTTGGTTTATAGGTAACTAAGCCATTCGCACTGCTTACTATCTGATACACGGAATCCTCCACTCTGCGGTCAGCCACTCGGCGAATCGCCCACTCTTGGACTTCCGCATAGTTAATACCAAGGTCGAACCGGAAAAAGTTCTCGGGTTTTTTGGGGTCGAGCCACCAGTTATAGAAAACAGCGACCTGCCCTGTTGCACGAAGCACAGGTATAACACGGCTCGCGTCAATTCTGCGTGTCGGATCGTTGAGAGCAATGGTATTACGCTGTTCCGGTGAAGTTCTGTAGGTTGCCCATGTGTTCATTTCTGCAACACGACTTGTGTCAGGTCCGCCGCCAAGCGGTAGCTCTGCATTCACGCTCAAGCCAACTTGCGGATGGAACGGAGCGTGAACATCAATTCCGGCAACGGCTTTCCCGTTAGGAACTGAATTAAGCTGACGCTGCGGGATAAAACTAAGGATACCGCGCTCGAGTCCACCGGATGTTAGGCGATAGCCCGCTCCGAGTTTTGCATTGATAAGGAACGGAATCGGGCTTGATGTTTCAGGATCGGTGTTTTCGTAGAGCGGGCGTTGAAGTATCACACGCGCTTCGCCTGATGACCAGAAATTATAGCCAACCGCATCGGTGCCAATCATATTACGAATCCAAAAACCGGTTCGACCTATTTTGAGCGATTGCTCGAATGCCGAAACAGAAATCGAATGCTGAACATCGGTCGGCATCATGTAGTCGGTAATGATACGATATTGTTTTTCGCTGAGCGGTGTCTCTTTGGGCAACTCGCGGAAACAGTATGGTCTTGTTGGCTCTGAAATAGTATATGCGAGTTTTTTCATATACGCATCAACCTCTGAAGCGACAAACGATTCATCACCACACTCCACAAGGAGAATGATATATGGATCTGTTGGGTCTCCTTTCGGACCGGCGGTAACAGTGATATTCTGCATATCCAATCTCTCCCGCTTGCGTCCGTTAAGAATAAATGTTTGTTGGATTTGAATTTGCAAGTTTGGCTCGCATATCCTCCAACGGGGGAAATACTTCACAATACCCGGATCAATGGTTTTCAGCGCGGTCAGTATCGAATCTTTTTCATCCGGTGCAGCCGCCAACTCTGTGCTAAGTCCCCAAAATAGAGTTGCAACGGTAAGTATGAGTATATACGTTGTTTTCTTCATCATTGTAGCGTGTAGTGTATTCTCTTTTATTAGTCGTCCTGTAAGTGTTATCCTCTTGCTCACAATTTAGAAATTGTAAATGAGCCGCATAGATGGTACAAAAAGTGTTTGGTTTTCCCATTCGTAGGGGTCGCGCAGAATTGGTGCCGCAAGACGACCGTCGAACCGGAGACCGACATCAGTGCTGATTGGCACAAGAAGCCATGCTTCGCCCATCATTGTTTCATCAAAATACTGCAAACTGAATCCGTATGGTGTGGAGACATACATGGACATGTATTCCACGCGGGCACTGATGCCACCAAAGAACCGTGTGTTAAATCGCGTAAAGTTATCCTTCGTGAAGGACGTGTCGCGTGTAACAGAGCCGTTACGAATTGTTTCTTCACGGGTGTTGCCGTTATCCGCCTGCCAAACTTCGCGCGAATAGACACCGCCGCCGATTCGGAAACGGAAAAAGTTTCCACTGTCAATGCCAACTGCAAATGAGTAATGTGCCTGTGCATTGAACCGTATCAGATAATCATTGGCAAGTGTATTTGTGCGTGTTACACGGATGGAATCTGCGCCACGGCGTTCAATCACACTGAATGTCTGCTGCGGTTGAACCGATCGCTGATGGCTTGATTGTTTAGCATCATCAAACACATACGAACCGGAGATGTGAAACACACCTGTTCCCGCATTTGTCACTTTCCACGGAAAGTCAAATCCTGCATTGATACCAAACCCCGCATACGTCATACGGCGCTGAATACCAAAGCTGGAACTAAGCGATGCCAAGCCGTTTGTCGGCAAGATGATACCCAAGCGGTTCACTCCCCAGAGTGCATTGAGCGATACCCGTTCGCTAAAAAATCCGGGCTGATTCACAGCATCGTTACCGTGGCGTAATTCAACGCCGAATTTGGGCAGATTACGGTTGTAGATACTGTCTGCAGGTGCACTGCCGTCGCTTAACGAATAATCACGGTAACTGATAAGGTCGGGGCTGACGATGAGTTCGCGCGGCGCTTTGTACTCCATTGCCTGACCCTCGCTGATGCGGACGTACTGTGCCACGTCGTCTTCTTTCACAGCAGCCGCAAGACCATACACTTTTTCCCAAAAAACTTCATCGCCCAATCCTTGCGCTTCCGGTGTTACATTAACACCTTCTGCTTCACTCGATTGTAGTACAAAATTTCCTAAATATTCATAGAGTGTTTTCGCTGGCGAGCCGGATGGTGCCCCACTCTGACGTAATTGTGTGTACGTAATAATATCTCGTGGTGAAGCCAAAATAGTAGGGAGTCGGGGGGACTCACTATTTGAGGTGAGCAGGGCAACGAGTTTGGGTTGAGCTCCTGTCTGGTAACGCATCGTAACAACATACGCTTTTTTAAACTTATTACATTGCCATTGCATTCTGTTGACCGCATACTTAGCATAGTCAATACATTCAGCACGGAGTACCTTCTTAATTTCTTCATCTTCCTGAAGTGCAGTCAAATCAACTGCACAACCAAGTTCCTGTACTTTGTCATCAATTTGTGTTTGCTTTGCAGGCGAACATTTTTTTGATGCTTCCGGCTGAATCGGCTCGGGATTTAAGAGTTGGGTCACACCGTTCATTGACTCATCGTCAAGTTTGAAAATTGAGATATTACCGTAGCGGTAATTCTTAAACTTGCTTAACGATGACTTTAGTTGCGCCTCGCTGGCACCTTGGGATACACCAACTACCGGTACACTACACAGTACGATAAGCACAGTACTCAACCGATGTACATAGTATCGCAATGTATGCTTCCGTTTATTAATCATGATATTCATCATCAATGTCTTTTATAAAATCGTTATCATTACCATTGGGTTTTAATAGCTTATGCTAACATTAAATGTAGCTTTACCATCGTTGGATATCTCGCCATTACTCTTATTCTTACACTTTGCACTGATAAGAATCTGAGCAGTTCCTTCAAGTTGACCTTTTTTACGAAGCGGTGGTCCTTCAATACGCACATCAACTTCATATCCACCGCCTGCCGGTCGTGGATTTGAAACTATTACTTTGTACCCGGGCACGTCCGATTTCTGAACGAACGCTTTTACATCCGCGAGGTCGGTAGATGATGCTTTCGTAACATTACCATTAGCATCGGCATCCACAACAGGGAGATTCAATTTGATATTGGATACTGTTATTGTCGGATCGCGCGGGTCGGATATTGATGTTTGTTTTACATCATTTGTTACCCATTTCGGAGGTCTCTGTTTAGGAGTACCGGTGATTGGAGCATTAAGTAGCGAGACACGCTCTTTCGTAACGGGATCCTCCCACAAAATATCCGCTGAAATACTCTTAGCACTTGCAGGTATATATTTTTTGTACTGCAATCCCCGTTGCGCTTGCTCTTGGTTACTAATCTGAGCATTGATATAATATTGACCCGCCGGTATCTTCTTCTGGTCGGATGGTACAGGTAAGAGTTCAATCTCTTGACCGAAATACGCATTTTCAATAGTACCCTTAATATCTTCCAAGTTCTCAAGTTTGCTTTCAAATACTTTGAGAGTTGCTTCCTTTTGCTCTGGCTTGTTCGACTGATTTGTATGGCGGAAAGTAATCTTGTACTCGCCGGCTGGAACAACTTGATTGATAACTGCTTGATAATTCCGCACCTGACCACCGCCTTCGGTATTACTAGCAGTAGCACTTATTCCCTTATCCTCAACTTGGATACTCAATGGTGGGTCGCAGGTAACAGTAGGCAATTTTCCGGCTTGGAATGGTCCGGCTTGGAATGTAAGTATGGTTTTAGGCAGTTTATCGAATGTATATGTAGCAGGATTATCAACAAGAACTACAGGATCAATATCTGGTCGTTTAGGTGGTTCAACAACGTGAATATCAAACTCAATTGAAGCACGATTCTGTAGAAATTCAGATGAAGCACCAGGTGCAAGAAGTTTTGCGATGTACGTATATAGCTCAATACGGCGGATGCGCTCCATTGCCTTAGGATCATCAGCTTGCGACTCATTTTTTACTTTTTGAATGGCAGCTTCCGCCTTTGATTGAAACTCATCAACCGTAACTTTCATTGAAGCCAAGTCATCGGCTGACGGAATATCAAGACCTTCTAATTGCTCAGTCAATGTTTTCTTGACCTTACGGAGGTCTTTAACTTTCAGTTGTACCGTTCCAATATTGACTTTTTCATCATCGGAAATATCTTTTGAATTTATATCGCCACGAATACCGAGGATTCGGTTAGTGCGAGATGCAAAACGCAATTTGTACCAGCCTGCACGTGATGGCGGCTGAAAACGTACTAGGAAAACGCGTTTTTTATACTTGTTACCGACTTTTTTGGCTTCATCATCAGTACGCAGTTGCGAATACATAAAGGAGGAGTCCTTACCGCGGGCAGTTGCAGGAGCAAAACCGTCAACATCTCCGACTTTTGCAGTGTACTTATAGAGAGGTTCTTTATACTGCTGTGTCTGTTCCATATCGAGTTCGATACGTTTCAGGGCTAGCATTCGCCAACGAGCTCCCTCGGATGACTCGCCTACTTCTTGCTCAGTTCCAAGTTTTGTAAAATCAATCTTGGCTTTGCGAATACTATCATCAGTCATGAATGCTGGTGATTGTGGGGCATTCGCATTATTGTGATAAAAAATTTGATATTCTAAGTCCTGCACATTTGCAAGCTCAATCAATTTTTTAACTTTTTCTGCTGCTTCTTTAGGTTCAAGTCCCTCTACTTTATCAGAAGCACTAACATCAGTGACACCAACAAGTACTTCATATGTTCGGTCTTGCTTGATTTTTGTACCACCGTTAGCTGCAACTAGTGATTGGTCTTGAAGCGTGATTTCGTCCTGCGGGCGGGTGTTAATGCCCTCGGAACCGGAGCCGGATTGAAGCTGCGAGAGGATACTCTCCACGATCTTCATGGACTCTTTTTGTTTTTGAATGAGATGCTCCTCGGCTTCGTCGCGTTCTACGATAATAATGAGAAGCTCAAGGATAACGGCAAGGTACAATACGAAATAAACTTTCCCCGCTCCGCCCTTCGACATAGTCGTTTCCTTTCAATAAAAAAGTTCTTACCAAGATACCGCCCACACAGCAAGTAGTGGCGGGGTTGCCTAATTATTCCGGGCTACCGTCGGATTGATATTTTTACTGTACCACGAGTTTTACAACTGTGCCGTTGCATTACTCTTACAAGAAAACTATGGCGCGATGCTTACAAGAGACGTTTGCCTCCGGTTGCGCATCGCGCCTCTCTATAATCAAACAGTTACTTCGCCGATGATTCGGATACTTTAACTGCGGCGGTTGTTGTAGCGACATCCTTCTTACTTTTTTTTGAAGCGGATGCACTTTTCGCGCCTTTGGTCGAGCAGCAGCCGGACGATTTCGCTTTCGTCATGCAACAAGCCGATGATGATTTTCCAACACACTTACCATCTTTATCACATGCGGTTGATGTTGCCGCAAAACCGACGAACATTGCAACTGCTGCAAATGAAGCTACGAGTGTTTTCATAGATTTTCTCCTTGAAGAATTAAAAACTATTTACTGTGTACTATAACATCGGCACAATATAAACCGACCCTAACTTTTGCACAAGGAATTTTTCCGTGATTGGCTTCCAGACACGCTTCCAGACGTTGTATTCAACGGGCAACACCGCAACATAGTGCAGATGATAGTGCGATATTCTTAAAGCCAACTGTATCCGTAATACTCATTTCATGCCTCCTGTTTCACTGAACATGATTCGCATAGCAAAGGAAACACACTTGCGTGAACCTGCAGAAATTATCCGCCGTCCTTCTTCCAATTGCGGAGCATGTCAACAAAAAGTCGAACGCCGACACCGCTGCCGCCTTTGGGCGAATACGGTCCAGCCGATGGGGCAATACCGGTACCTGCAATATCCAAATGCGCCCACGGGTAATCACCAATGAACTTCTTAAGGAACAATGCCGCCGTGATGGTGCCCGCCGGACGACCGCCGCTGTTTTTCACATCAGCTACATCACTCTTAATCTGGTCTTCGTAATCCTCGTAGAGCGGTAATTCGCAGACATGTTCGCTTGTGCGTTGTGCTGCTTTCTTAATGCGTGACTTCAATACGTCGTCAGTGCCAAGCAATCCGCTGGTGATACTGCCAAGCGCAATCATACATGCGCCGGTCAGCGTAGCAATATCAATCACCGCTTGAGGTTTGTAACGGTCGGCATAGGTAAGTGCATCTGCAAGAATGAGACGACCTTCAGCATCGGTGTTATCAATTTCGGATGTCTTACCGTTCATGTGCGTGACAATATCGCCCGGAACGAATGCCGTGCCGCTTGGCATATTCTCCGTCGAGGGAACAAGACCGATAACGTTAACAGGAAGTTTGAGTTTTGCCACAGCACTCATCGCACCAATAACAGTAGCCGAGCCGTGCATATCAATTTTCATATCACTCATACCCGGCGCGGGCTTAATCGAGATACCGCCTGTATCGAAGGTAACTCCCTTACCAACAAGCACCACAGGTGCCTCGCCTTTTTTACCGCCCATGTACTCCATGACAATAAACACCGGCGGGCGGACACTTCCCTGATTCACTGCAAGCAAACCACCCATTTTCAATGCTTGGATTTTCTTTTTGTCAAGAACTGTCACTTTAAAGCCCGATTCTTTTCCAGCAGCTTGTGCGCGCTTGGCTAGTGTTTCGGGGTAAATCTCATTATTCGGGGCGTTCGCCAAATCGCGGGTTAAGTACACCCCTTGCGAAACCTTAGTGGCAAAATCAAGTCCCGCTTTTACGGCAGGTACGATTGTTTTATTAGCCGTGCAGAGCGACACCGCTTCAAGTTTGGATGCATCCGCCGGCTTGGTGATATACTTATCGAAGGCATACACACCAAGGACAGCACCCTCGATAATTGCTTCTGAAATCTCGGTTGTGTTGAGTGAAGCGGTTTCGGGAACTTCAAATGAAATGTGTTTCACCTTGCCGCGTTGGGCTGCACGTGCAGCAGCCGATGATGCACGGCGGATTCCCTCGGCTGACACTGCTTCGGACTTGCCCAAACCAACTAAATACACGCGCTTTGTTTGTTTGCCACTTCCATGATAGCACTGCGCCACCGAACCTTTTTTACCGGTGAAGTCGCCGCTGTCGAAGTTTCCGGCGGATGCGGGAAATGCTGCGCGCACAGCAGCCGATTGCGTTGTGAAAAGTGCTGTGTCTTCAAAGAAAAACAGGGCAACACCATCGGATTTCTGCGCCGATGCGCCCCCTTGTGCAAATGATGTCTTCATTGAGTAGGGATTAGAGAGTTGTAAATACATTGTTGCGAATAAAGCGGCTGCAAATCTACACTTTTTATAGCGAGGGGACGGCTAAAAAGAGGGTTCAGGTGAAACTACCACCGGTACTGCATTGCCATTCCCGCACCGCCGGGTTGTAATGACGGGGCAAATGCAACACCCGAATCACTGACATCGAAGTTATACAAGTGTGCACCCACATAGGCATCCACACACGATAGCGCGTAAATACCCAACATCCATAATCCGGCTACGTCGCGCTGGTCGCGGTAAAACTCTTTTTCACGGAATGTCCTGTCGCGCAGCGGATCGTCCGTTGTAAGTGCATCGTAGCGAGAGGTGGCACTGACAAACCGTGAATGATTCCAGACGATAATCGAGCCGATGGAGACAGCCGCTGCGGCAAACATACCCGCCTTGAAATACGATTCGTTGTAGAACTGTCCCCATCCCGGAAGTGCAAGCGAGCGCAATACCGCACCCGTCGGTGATTTAGTCATCATATTCTTGGTATTCGATGTGTCGGCGGGTGGAATGGAATCAGGCACAAACACAGGTTGCGAATACTGTACGTTCAATGAGAGCGACTGCATAACGGGCAGATACCGCGCCGAAGTTTGGGCGTGAAGCGATACGGAAATGGCAACGATAGCTATCAGCCACACACCGTGTGTAAGCATCTTATTCACCGGCAACAATACACTCAATCTCAACAAGCACATCTTTCGGCAATCGTGCTACCTCAATCGTAGAACGCGCGGGCTTGCTCTCGCCAAAATACTCCGCATACACACTGTTCATTGCGGCAAAGTCATTCATGTCTTTCAAAAACACCGTGCTTTTTACGACGTTCGAGAACGTCAGGTTTTGCGCTGTCAGCAGGGCTTCAATATTCCTGCATACTTGGTGCGTTTGCGAGGCAACATCATCACCGGCTATGTCACCGGCGAGGTTCAGTGCAATCTGACCGGAAAAAAAGAGTAACGTACCGGAAACAGCAACAGCTTGGGAATACGGTCCAATCGGCGCAGGTGCGTTGTCAGTGTAAAGAATGGTTTTCATGGGCGAGGTTAGTTATGTATGAACTGATGTTTGGGATTCGTTCGTTGTACGGCAAAGTTACAGCGATGGAACTGTAATGGAGCAGAGTATGCCATCAGTTTTACTTTATGGTGTAGTGCTTCCCGTATAGCGCAGAATGACGATGCCAATATCATCCGCCTGCTCCTCGCCCGCCACAAATTGATCCACCGAACTGAGCAGTGCCATCATGAGTTCTTGCGGTGCTAATGCGGCGTTGGATGCAAGCGTCAGTCCGATTCGCTCCGTGCCGTACATTTCGCGGCGGATATTGGTCGCATCGGTGATGCCATCGGTGTAGAGAACAAGGGTCATTCCCGGCTGCATGGTAATCGTACTAACACGATAGGTCATATTTTCCAACATACCCAGAGCCATCCCTCCCCGCGTGTCAAGCACATAAACATCGGTATTCGGGAGTATCACAAAGGGTTGCGAGTGCGCGGCATTACAGTACTCCACCGTTCCCGTTTTCAACTCCATGATTCCCAAAAAGCATGTCGAGAACATAGCAAGACGGTTGTCGGTGGCAAGTGCGTTATTAACAAGCGAGAGTATCTCATTCACCGGCTTACCTTGCAGCGCATACGAACGGATAAGCGTCCGCGTG
>JAEUSO010000530.1 GCA_016788605.1 Candidatus Kapaibacterium sp.
TTGGTGGCATAACGCCAAATGCGTCGCACGTGAGGAATATGATATTCTTCGGATGACCGCCCTTGTTACCCGGAGCAATATTGGGTATCATGTCACGCGAGTATGATGCACGTGTGTTCTCAGTTACGCTCTGGTCGTCCAAGTCAATAGCACGGGTATGCGGGTCATAGACAACGTTCTCAAGGATTGTACCGAAACTGCGGGTAAGGTTAAAGATAATCGGTTCAGCTTCAGCCGAGAGGTTAATGACTTTAGCATAACAGCCACCTTCAAAATTGAATGTGCCGTCGTTACTCCAGCCGTGTTCATCGTCTCCGATAAGTGCGCGTTCGGGGTCGGTGGAAAGTGTCGTCTTCCCTGTGCCGGAAAGACCGAAAAAGAGTGCTGTGTCGCCGCCCGTACCGATATTCGCCGAGCAGTGCATCGGCATCACACCCTGTAATGGCAGGAGATAATTCAATACAGTGAAGATTGATTTCTTCATTTCACCGGCGTAGTGCGTACCGCCGATAAGGACGAGCTTTTGCTCGAAACTCAAATAGATAAACTTATAGGAATTCGTCCCGTCAATGGCGGGGTCTGCGTGGAAATTTGGCGCATGAATAATCGTGAAACCGGGTGCGAAGTTTGCAAGGTCGCCTTCGGTTGCCTCAATGAACATGTTCTTCACAAACAGGTTATGCCAGGCATGTTCATTCACAATACGGACGGGAAGTTTATAGTTATCATCAGCACCGGCGATGCAATCGAGAACATACACATCGCGCTCCTGCATATACGCAAGCACGCGGCTTTTCAGGCGGTTGAATGCTTCAGGTGAGACGGGCTTATTCACTTTGCCCCACCAAACGTTATCCTTGCTGCCGTCTTCTTCAACAACAAATTTATCATTTGCACTACGTCCGGTATTCGGAGCGGTAGAGCAGAGGAGTGCGCCGTGTTCCGAAATTTCCGCCTCGCCCATGACGACGGCATGTTCAT
>JAEUSO010000531.1 GCA_016788605.1 Candidatus Kapaibacterium sp.
AACGTCATTTATATATATGGGTACGGCTCCGGAATTTTTAACCACAATTCTTCTAACGTCATCTAAAGACGTTACCAGACCTATACCTCTGATGAAATAGGCATTTGGCTTTTTGTCGATATATGCCCCCCCCGTGTTCTGGTTGTTCTTTTCAAGAGCTGTAAAAATATCCGGGATACTTACTCCCATTGCTCTCAACCTATCGGGATTCACAGCAACTTCGTATTGCTTCAATTGACCTCCAAAGCTGTTCACTTCGGCAATACCCGGAGTACCATATAATTGCCTGGCAACGATCCAATCCTGCATCGTGCGAAGGTCTTTTGCGTTGTATTTGCTTTCGCTTCCCTTTTTAGGGTGAATGATATACTGGTACACTTCGCCTAAACCTGTACTGACCGGTGCCATTTCCGGCGTTCCGATTCCCTGAGGAATTTTATCAACAGCCTCTTTGAGTCTTTCATTGATGAGCTGCCTGGCAAAGTATATGTCTACTTCCTCTTCAAAAACAACGGTTATCACCGAAAGTCCGAAACGGGAAATACTGCGGATTTCTTCGATTTTCGGAACATTGGCAATACTTTGCTCTATGGGAAAGGTTACCAGTTGTTCTACTTCTTGTCCTGCCAATGTTGGACAGGTAGTAAATATCTGAACCTGATTGTTGGTAATATCAGGGACGGCATCTATGGGCAATTTGGTGGCACTCCACGCTCCCCATATTATAAGTAACAAAGTCATTAAACCAATAATGATTTTGTTCTTTATACTGAATTTAATAATACGATCTAACACAGTGTATTTTGTTATTTAACGCTTAGTAAAAAGATATGTAGTCCTTTTCTCAGAATGGAAAAAGGCGGGAAAGATGCGTGCTGTGTATTGTTATACGTAAATTGTACAACACCTGATCAAAGCCGAAAAGCAATGATGTTACGGACGATATGCACAAAATG
>JAEUSO010000532.1 GCA_016788605.1 Candidatus Kapaibacterium sp.
TAGTGATATGGGAACAACAATGGTGTATTTGCATGTTGCAGATATAAAACCGCGTGCGGTGTTCAGTCCACTCGATACACTCTACAAAAAGAAGGGATGAACAGGCCGGCCTTTGAGCTGGCACAGATTGTAACTGATTACAAAGCTGATTTTTTGGCAGTTCACAAAGTGAGCGCGCACAACTTGCGCGCCCTGAGTGCCATTGAGCGTTGCAGAACATCGGCCCTTGGCGGACACGTAGATAAATGCGACAATACAAGTTGTGGTAAGACACACATCAGTTACAACTCGTGCCGAAATCGCCATTGCCCCAAATGTCAGGGTGGTGAACGCGAACGTTGGGTAGAAGCCCGGCAGAGCGATCTATTGCCCTGTACTTACTTCCATTTGGTATTCACCATGCCCTCGGAGCTCAATGCGTTTTGTATTCATCATCCGGTAGAATTGTACAACATCCTTTTTGCAGCGAGCAAAGAAACCGTACAGACATTCGGTCGTGATAAAAAACACCTCGGTGCAAACATGGGCATGGTGTCACTGCTTCATACGTGGGGACAAAATCTGAGCCTGCATCCGCATGTTCACATGATTGTACCCGGCGGTGGATTTACCGATGCCGGATACTGGAAGAGTGCAAAGAGCGAAGGAAAATATTTGTTTCCCATCAAAGCCATGAGCGTTGTTTATAAAAACAAGTTCATGGAAAAGCTCGTCGCTTATCTCAAAGGGATCAATGAACCCATCGATATTCCACTGCGCAGAAAGCTCTACGACATGAACTGGGTGGTGTATGCCAAAGAGCCATTTGGCGGACCAAAGCAAGTGATTGAATACATCGGTCGTTATTCACACAAGATCGCCATCAGCAATCACCGCATCAAAAACATAGCCGATGAAAAAGTATCGTTCTCTTACAAAGACTATGCTTCAGGCGGAGTACAAAAACTCATGACACT
>JAEUSO010000533.1 GCA_016788605.1 Candidatus Kapaibacterium sp.
TTGGAAAAAAATTATACGTTTGGTTTGATGCTCCGATTGGTTACATTTCGGCTACCAAAGAATGGGCGGCGCGTGAAGGTAAAAATTGGGAAGAGTATTGGAAGAACGACGACACCAAATTGGTTCATTTCATTGGGAAAGACAACATTGTATTTCATTGCATCATTTTCCCAGCGATGTTGAAAGCGGAAGGCAGTTTTATTTTGCCTGATAATGTTCCGGCGAATGAGTTTTTGAATTTGGAGGGCAATAAATTATCGACTTCGAAAAACTGGGCCGTTTGGTTGCACGAATATTTGGTGGATTTTCCAGGCAAGCAAGATGTATTGCGTTATGCCTTAACGGCAAATGCTCCCGAAACCAAAGACAATGACTTTACTTGGAAGGATTTTCAAGCACGAAACAACAATGAATTGGCGGCTGTTTTTGGCAATTTTATCAATCGTGTGGTGGTGTTGACCAATAAATATTACGATGGCATTGTTCCAACTCCGAATGAATTTACAGAAGTGGACGAGCAAACTTTAGCTGAGATAAAAGCGTATCCATCGGTGATTTCGAGTTCGATTGAGCGTTACCGATTTAGAGAAGCTCAAGGCGAAATGATGAATTTGGCACGATTAGGCAACAAATATTTGGCCGATGAAGAGCCTTGGAAAATGGTAAAAAGTGATCCGGAGCGCGTTCAAACTCAAATGTATGTAGCTTTACAAGTTGCCGCGGCGTTACAAGTTTTGTGCGAACCCTTTTTACCTTTTACGTCAAGTAAATTAGGCAAAATATTGAACCAAGCTCAGCACGGAAATAACTGGAAATCAATTGGCGAAACGGCTGAATTACTACAACCAGGTCATCAAATTGGTCAAGCCGAAATATTGTTTGCCCAAATTGAAGATGCCGAAATTCAACAACAAATAGACAAATTAGAAGCGACTAAAAAAGCAAATACAAT
>JAEUSO010000534.1 GCA_016788605.1 Candidatus Kapaibacterium sp.
AGGGAGATTCGTTTGGATTGGATATTCTGTATTGCAAACGGTATTCTTGGAAGTTGAACGCAAGAACTGTTGGGTGAAAGCGGACTGCGCTTTCCGGCAAGCGGCGGATTTGGCGGAGGGGAAAGAGGCGGTGCCGGCTTGCCTATCGGCGACCGAGAAAGTCGAGTGCATTTGTGTGCAAGACCTTTTCTTTGATGCGGCGGTCTATATCCATTTCTTCGATGAAGCGACCATGTTGCAAGTCGCCAAGCGGGAACGGATAGTCGGTTCCGTAACAGATGCGGTCTTCGCCGAGGGTTTCAACTAAAAACCGGAATGCTGCGGAATCGTGGGTGATGCCGTCCACCCAAAATTTGCCAATGTAGGAATACGGGTCGGAAATGTCCATTGTGTTACAGAGGTCGGGACGGGCGTGCCAGCCGTGCGAGATGCGACCAACGGTGAACGGGAACGAACCACCCGCGTGGGCAAACAGGACTTTAAGGTTTGGATATTTGTCGAAGATTCCGCCGAATATCATGGATGTGATGGCAAGTGTTGTCTCGGCTGGCATTACAACCAACCACTCGCCCCAATGACGCTTCATGCGGTCGCTGCCCGCCATCTCCCACGGGTGAACAAAGAGCCGGCAGCCAAGTGATTCGGCTGCTTCATAGAAAGGATAAAAACGCGGGTCGTCAAGATTGACTCCGTTGATGTTTGAGCCGATTTGCAAACCGGGCATCTTGAGGTCGTTCACACAGCGTTCCATTTCTTGGATGGCAAGCGGAATGTCTTGCATTGGAGCAGTTCCAAGTGCGATGAAACGCGAGGGATGTGCAGCCACGACGCCAGCAAGATGGTCGTTCAGAAAGCGCGACCAATCGAGGCAATCAAGCGGCTTTGCCCAATAGGAAAAGAGGACGGGAATTGTGCAGAGCACCATCATGT
>JAEUSO010000535.1 GCA_016788605.1 Candidatus Kapaibacterium sp.
GATTCTTGGACGTTGTTCGGAGCACGGCATTTCGAATGTGCGGGTAGAACTTACGTATACACCGGCCTGGTCAACCGATTGGTTGAGCAGTGATGCGAAAGAAAAATTACGCCAATACGGCATTGCGCCCCCTGAACAGGAGAACAAAGCCTGCACGTCCACTTTCGGGAAAAGAATTGTTACCTGTCCCCGGTGCGGCTCACGCGACACAGAACTGGTGAGCCGATTTGGTTCCACGGCCTGCAAATCCTTGCACAGTTGTAAACACTGCAAGGAACCTTTCGAATATTTTAAATGTCATTAAACCATTTGTTATGATTTATCAACGTCAGGGTCACATTCCACATAAACGCCATGTGGTCTTCAGAAGTAAAACCGGTGAACTGTATCACGAAGAACTGTTTGGAACAGAAGGCTTCGGAGGCACCTCCTCCCTGCTCTACCACCTCCACCCGCCCACCATGGTGAAAGAAATGGGGAAGCCCTTTTCAGTGCGACCTGAGGCCGGCATTGATGAAAACATGAAAGCACTGAGTTTTACCTCGATGCAGGTGGCGCCAGAAGCGGATTACCTGACAAGCCGCAAAACATTTTTCTTTAACGACGATTTGCACGTGGGCATTTTATGTCCTCAGAAATCGATGGAGGATTATTTCTTTAAGAACGCCGATGCGGATGAATTGCTGTTTGTGCACAAAGGAAGCGGTCGTTGTAAAACCATGTACGGCACGGTTGATTTTGAATATGGCGACTACGTGGTGATTCCAAGAGGGACGGTTTATAAGCTCGAATTTGATAGTGCCGACAACAAACTACTTCTTATTGAATCGGCCTCACCGGTACGAACACCAAAACGGTATCGCAACGAATTCGGACAGCACCTCGAGCATTCGCCATTTTGCGAGCGCGACATGCGTTTCCCGCATT
>JAEUSO010000536.1 GCA_016788605.1 Candidatus Kapaibacterium sp.
GAGACAGTCCTCAAACCGCGCACGACTGTGTACGCCGAAAGCGCACCAATCCCAACCGTCACGATAGTTCAAGTTGATTTATTCACCAATCAAACCGTAAAGCCATGAGCAAGGATGAATTTGATTTTGAAAAATGGATAGCTGCAACACTCGATTGGGTCGCACAGCCGAAACCATGCGGACGCGATATCAACCTCTCGAAGCAAGAACGCGAATTGCTTGCGGCGCAGCTTCGCACAGACGGCTTCACGTTCGAGCAAGCGAACAAAGCGTACCACTGGATTAGTCGCGGACAATGGAATCCGTACAAAAAATCATTGGAGTATAGCGACTTTTTCCCATATCAAGAGACAATACCGGTTGCTGAACACAATCGAATAATGGAAGCCGCAACGCAGAAAGCGTACAATCAGGGGTGGAACGCGTACAGCAAGCAAATGGAGCAACTGAAACGCTCCGGTGTGATGAATCCAAACACCGGCACAGAGAAATTCGACTTCGATATGGGGCGCGATTACCTCGACACGCGCAACAAACTTTCCGATTTGCAGAAATCCCATACCGAATTGCAGCAATCGCACACCGAAATCAGCGCAATCCTTGAAAAATTAGTACAAATTGTTGCCAACAAACTCGGAACGACCGTCACTCATCGTTCCGTCGAGGCGCAATTAGACGCAGCATTCGCCGGATTTAAACAGGGATTTACGTTGCAAAACTCTTTCCCGGTTTCAACGCCCCCACAATCAACGGAAAGCGAAGAACAAAGCGAAAGTATAGCCGAAACTAACACGGAAACAGTTAGCGAACGGGCGGCGGCAGAAAACGGCAACGGAGGGGTTCACCATGACTGGTAATGAGCTTCGGGAAATGATGCGGCTTTGCGGGCTTAGCCAAAAACGCCTTGCACAG
>JAEUSO010000537.1 GCA_016788605.1 Candidatus Kapaibacterium sp.
GAAGCCAAATCCTTTTGGGATGGCTTCTTCGAGGTGTTCGGCATTTCACGCCGCAGGGTAGCCACCTTCGAGACTCCTGTAAAGAAAGCCGACGACAAAACCGGCTTTATTGACTTGCTGTGGAAAGGCCATATTTTGGTAGAACACAAGTCGAGAGGCAAAGACTTGGACAAGGCCGTACAACAGGCCAAAGATTACTTCCCGGGTCTCAAAGAACACGAACTCCCCAGGTATATCCTCGTTTCTGATTTCCAGCGCTTCCGGTTGTACGATCTGGATTCCGGCGAGCGGCATGAGTTCGATCTCAAAGACTTGCCTGAAAAGGTGAATATGTTCGGCTTCATGGCCGGATACGAAAAGCGCAGCTACAAAGAAGAAGACCCGGTCAATATCAAAGCCGCCGAACTGATGGGGCGGCTGCACGACCGGCTGGAGGAAATCGGCTACACGGGCCACCCGCTCGAACTATATCTGGTGCGGCTGCTCTTCTGCCTCTTTGCCGACGACACCGGAATATTTGAAAAAGGTACTTTCCAGCAATACCTCGACCTGCACACCAAGCCCGACGGCAGCGACTTGGCCGCTCATTTGTCGTTGATCTTCGATGCGTTGAACACCCCGCCGCAAAAGCGACTCAAGACCCTCGACGAGAACCTCCTGGCGTTTCCGTTTGTAAACGGCAAACTGTTTGAAGAGACGCTGAGACCGGCCGCATTTGACGGCAAAATGCGCGAGATGTTATTGGCGGCCTGTGGCTTGGACTGGGGCAGTATCTCCCCGGCTATTTTCGGCTCCATGTTCCAATCGGTCATGAACCCTCAAGAACGTCGCAACCTCGGCGCGCACTACACCTCGGAGAAAAACATCCAAAAGGTCATCAAGCCGCTCTTTCTGGATGATCT
>JAEUSO010000538.1 GCA_016788605.1 Candidatus Kapaibacterium sp.
GGTTGTAGCCCAACTGAGGTTTCCAGCTCCGTCTGTACGAAGTACTTGTCCGCTTGTACCGTCGGCATTCGGCAATGTCCATGTTACACTCGTGGCAATAGTATTCGGTGCTTTGAACCCAACGAAGTTTGTTCCATTCGGGAATGCACCAGCTGTATTGTATTGACCATAGAACCGAAGTGAACGAGGAGTATTATCATTACTTGCTAACCAAAGATCCGTATTACCAAGTACAGTGGTATTTGATGCCGACACTATCATGTTATTTGTGAACGATGTGTTTGCCAAAAAACCAAATGAACTAGAACCAGAAAGGGTTAAGCCATTTCCACCGGGTATTGTAGCAAATACCCCACTCGCTGTATTTGAATTACCACCGCCAATAGTTGCATATGTTACACTTGCTGTATTTCCACTTCCACCCGCAATTGTAGATGTTCCCCCGCTAGCAGTATTACTAATACCACCGCCAACTGTTGACTGTAAGTTACTGGCAACATTTCCAAACCCACCACCTACTGTTGATTGGCTTCCGGACGCTATATTGCGTGTACCTCCGCTAACTACTGAAGATGAACCACTTGCTACTTGATTCGCAGCACTTCTTGAAGTTTGCCAATCAACTGAATTATTACCACGCTTGTCACCACCGGCAGCAGTTCCATCTGCAATGTGTGCTGTTAAAGCACCTGTACCTTTGGGTGTAATTGCTATGTCAATGTTCGTTTCTGCACCTGACGCTGCAAATTGATGTACAGGAACAGTTGCGTTTAGTGCGGTATTGTTGCGTGCTTCGGTGAAGTACTGTAAACCGGTTGTAGCCCAACTGAGGTTTCCAGCTCCGTCTGTACGAAGTACTTGTCCGCTTGTACCGTCGGCATTCGGCAATG
>JAEUSO010000539.1 GCA_016788605.1 Candidatus Kapaibacterium sp.
TACGCAGTCGGCACCGCGGAGCAGCCACTCACCATGGTGTTCCGCGACCGGGATATTTCCGATGCCTTCGGTTTCGTCTATCACAAGACGACCCCGGAGTCGGCCGCCGACGATGTACTCCGGCGAATCCGCGGGCTTGCATACGACATTCCGCTGGAGAACGGGCTCCTGGCCGTGATTCTCGACGGCGAGAATCCCTGGGAGCATTATCACGACGGCGGCGAGCGCTTCCTCTCCCTGCTGTTTCGTGCCTTCGAACAGGACGGACTGCATATCGGCCATGGCATTCGCGTGCAATTGAACACCGTGAGCCACGCGTTGGAGTCGGTTCCACCCCCTCAACGCCTCGAGCAGTTACATTCCGGCTCCTGGATCAACCAGGACTTTAAAATCTGGATCGGCCACCAGGAAGACAATCGCGGCTGGGACCTCCTGCAGCACACGCGGGCCCGTCTCGTGGACCTCACGCCCTCGTTGGCGCCGGACAAAGCCCGCGCGGCCTGGGACGAACTCTATGCCGCCGAAGGCAGCGACTGGTTCTGGTGGTACGGCGACGACTTCGATACCGACTATAAACAGGAGTTCGACCGCCTGTTCCGCACGCACCTGCGCAACGTCTGGACCTATGCCGGGGTGACGCCGCCCGACATCTTGAATCAGCCCCTGGTCGAGGCCCGCACGCCGCAAGGCCTGGACCTGGTGCAACTCCCGCTGGCGCTCATCACCCCGACCCTCGACGGCATGGTCTCCAATTTTTTCGAATGGCGCGGGGCCGGCACTATCAATCCGACGCCCCCACTGGGAGCCATGTGGAAGTCCGAAGGACTCTTCACCTCCATTTTCTTCGGGTTCGACCGCGAACATCTCTACCTCCG
>JAEUSO010000053.1 GCA_016788605.1 Candidatus Kapaibacterium sp.
CTTCATGGGATAGTTCAAGCCAGCCGGCTGTTCAAGCGAGCCGATGACTATCACTTTCAGCGAATCGCGCTTCGGCGCGACATCCGCAACAGCATTCGCGCAAACGGAACTAAGCGTAACAAGAAAACACGCAACGATGAGGATGTATTGCATTCAGAGTGAGTATGGGTGTATGATGACGGTGATACCGTACAAGCGGTATGCAGAAATAGGAGTGAAGAATATCCGGTGCGGTTTATTGTATGCCGCCCGCACTCCAGAGCAGCTTGGCGCGAAGAAGGTCGAAGTAGGTGCTGTCGGCGCGTTTGAGCAACTTCACGTTGTACTCTGATTTGCGAATCGTGATGCGCCCGCCCGCCCGCAACACGGCGATTTGCTGACCGTCGGCAACAAGCGCAGCTTCGTCGCTTGCACCGCCAAGTATAAAACTGACATCGTTGGTGTCGGGAACGATGAGCGGTCGGAGTGTAAGCGCATGGGGCGAGATCGGCGTGATGCACAGCACCTGCGACGACGGCGCGATAATCGGTCCGCCGCACGAGAGCGAGTACGCCGTTGAACCCGTGGGCGTGGTAAGGATAAGTCCGTCGGCGCGGTAGTTGGCTACGTGGTGTTCCTCAACGAATGCTTGGACGGTTATCATGCGCGACGAGCCGTACTTTTCAATCACAAACTCATTCAACGCATACACCGTTTCCTCTCCGTCCTCGGTTTCGATATGCGTGCATAGCGCAGCCCTGTCTACCACACGGTAGTTGCCGCTCATCATGTCGTCGAGTGCGCGATCCACATCATCCACCGAGAACTCGGCAAGGAAACCAAGTTTGCCTAAGTTCACGCCCATAATCGGAATATCGGAATGTAGCAGCGTCCGCGCACAGCGGAGCATTGTCCCGTCGCCGCCGAAGGAGATTACCACATCGGCGAATTTATCGTACTCGTTTAGAGGAACCGGCTCAAGGTACTTTGCCACAGCGGGTGTGATGCGGGCTTTCACTTCCGGCTCAACGCAGCATTCCGCACCAAGCGAGCGCAGATGTTTCGCCGCGTGCTCCACACGTTTCAATGCATCGGGTTTGCCAAGGTTCACATACAGTCCTACGCGCTTCATCTCAGGCAAGGTTTGAATCGTCGGGTGCGTCCGGCGTGCTTATCACGCTGCCCGATGCGTTGGATTCCTGCACATAATTCAAACGCAGGTTGGCAAGCACATACTCTAACGAGCGCGACTCGCTCTCGGTCAGGTTGCCTTTGGTTTTCTCGCTGAGCACACCCAGAATATCAATGATGAATTTCGCCTGTTCGGTGTTGGTGCTAAGGGTATCGGTTGCGGGATGCTTCATCTTTCCTAATGCAACCATGCCTTCCATGGCAAACATGTTGATGATAACGTCGAAATCTACTGCGGGCATTGCTTTTTCTGTTAGTATTGGTGATACGTTGTTTCTATGCGGCGAATATACGGCATTGCCACATGGGGAAGGAAAAGCAGGACAAAACACAGGTAGCGCTCAAACATCATTAACAATCCTATTGCTGCTATAACACTTTCACGTAAGTTCGTTCAACCAAACATAATTTACTCCATTAAATCAGGACATGTTCAACGAACGGAGGTATCTATGAATAGAGGTTTGCTTTACATACTGTTTTGTATGACAATATGTTTCTGCTCGATGGTTCAAGCCGACGACCCGCTTGACTACTATCCGCATAGTGTAGGGAATAAATGGTACTATGAAAGAACATCCGGTGTTCCATATATCAGTCACTTTATTAAGGACTCTATTATCATAGCTGATACATCAACTATGTATTTCGACGGTGAGAATAGTTATAAATTAAATTCTGGATTTATAGTTAATAGACATACTAAACAGGTATCCTATCTGTATAATGGCAAAACAGAATCAGGAAAAAAATGGAAGCAACTCTTGCTACTTTTTGATTTTTCTGCTAAAGTAAAAGAACGGTATCCCAGAGTCCGTCAATTAACGGACACAAATGGTGTCCTTAAAATTGACTCAACACGCAGCATCTACTTCGAGAATGAGTATCAAGGAAAAGTGTTAGGTAGATCTGTTGAGATGAGAAGGTATATGGAATACTTTACAGCAAACCAAGGTGCGGGTGGTGTTCTAAGTTATTACTTTGCCAAAGGCATTGGTTTAGTATTAACTCAATCGGAAGAAAACACCGATGATTATGAGTACTTATCAGGTTTTATCATTGGTACAGACACCCTCGGTGATGTATCAAAACTGATTACTTCGGTCGAGGAAGAAGAGCGGCAGCGCAGTGATGCAATGGCGTTTCCCAACCCAAGCAGCGACCATATCTTTATCAATACCGGCTCGATGATGCAGAGGGAAGCGGTTATCCGTATCGTTTCTACAAGCGGCATGGAAGTTCGCCCGCCGATGCGCCGCTCGGCAACCGACCTCTACTCACTTGACATTAGCGGGTTGGAACAAGGTGCATATACTGCGGCGGTCTATGTCGGTTCAACAGTTCGTACAGTTCGCTTTGCCGTAATACGGTAGGCACTCTATTGTTTGTATCTCCTAACGCCTTTGCTTTCCGGCAAGGGCGTTTTTGTTTTTACTCCGATGTACTACCATTCCACCCCGCTACCGCACAACGCTAAAGAGAACGCGGCTGATGATTGCACCGCCCGATGAGCGCAGTTCCGCCGAATACACACCGCCTGCCATTGCGTGCGTATTCATGGCAACGCTGTACGAACCCGCACCAAGAATACCTTGCGGCAGCGTGGTAACGGTGCGTCCCGTCATATCGGTTATCACGATAGAGATGTCGCCGCCGGTGGGAGTGCTAAAACGTACCGTTGCGATTTCGCTTGCGGGTTGCGGGTCAATGCGAAGTGGCGCAGCAGCATCGTCTGCACCAACGACGGATGTCGGCGATTGTGTGGTAAAGATGCGCGAACGGGAATAGTCGCCCGTGTGGTCGGGGGCATTCCCGCCAATACGCCAATAATACCGTTTGCCGCGCTGCAAGCCCGATAGCACAATGCTTGTGTCGGCGTACTTAAGATTCTGATAGACCATAGCCGCCGAGGAATACAGTGCGCTTGTTGCAACTTGAACCCGGTATGTGACCGCACCGCGAGTTGCATTCCATCCGATGCGGAGCGTGGTGTCGGTGTTTGTTGCGCCGCTGTCGGGATAGCTGAGTGCAGGCGCGGTAATAGCCGATGTGAAGCTATACACCCGTGAGTACGGGCTGTAAAAACCTCCGTTGTTAGCGCGCACACGCCAATAGTGCGGTATCATTCCCAACAGTATTCCCGAAGCACTCGCTTGCGGTGTTGCCGTTGTTGCCGTAAAGACCTTTTCCGTGAACTGCGAATCAAGGGCAACCTCCACGTGGTAAAGCACCGCTCCCGCCACGGGCTGCCACGACAGTTGTTGCGACGCACCGATTTTTGTTGCCATCATTGCAGGCGATTGCAACACCGGCGTATGAGGCACGCTGTCGTTCACACCGGTTTTTGTAACAAACATTTCAATCTTCACATTGGGATTATCACGTGCGTCGCGTGGCGAAAGAACAATGCTGTCGGCGATAGCCATACCGCTTATGGCGCGTCCGTACACCGTGTAATTACCGTTCAGGTGCGAAGCAGTCGCCACACAAATAAAGAACTGCGACGTGGCACTGTTGATGTCGGTCGAGCGTGCCGCACCAAGCGTGCCGCGCACGTATGGAACTGCGCTGAACTCGGCGGGAACAGTAGATTGATTCGGATTACCCGTACCCCACGTCGTTCGGTTGCCGCTCCGCGAATTCGGGTCGCCGCCTTGAATCATAAACCCCGGAATCACACGGTGGAACGCCGTTGTATCATAAAAACGGATGGCAACCAACGAATCGAAATTCCGCACTGCTTTCGGCGCAATCAACGGATACAACTCAAGCGTTATCGCCCCGATGGGAACGCCGCCCCGCCGTGCTTCAATGCGGTACTGCGGCTTGGGTTGCTCCTGTGCGTTTGCATTCGTTCCCGTCAGCGTGGCAAGCAACGCCGCTACGCACACTGCACATAAAAAGTACCCTGATGTCATCGCTCTAATCCTTGTAGTGGTATGAATACCGTAAAGATATTGACAAACGCCGCATTTTTCGCGTAACCATTCTTAGTACCTGCATTCTGAATTACCTGTTTGTACAACGGCACCGCACCCTGTTCCTCCGCCCGCCGCGTCCCCCTGCCGGAAAGAAGCTCCCTCTCTGCCGGAGAGGGCTGGGGAGAGGTCATTCGCCCAAGCGTTCTTGCGATATGCTTCCAACGAATACCTATCAACATAGTTAGCCCTATCTTTGCCCGTGTGTTGTTGTTCACTCTTCATCCCCGCCCGCTATGTCCCGCTTGTATCTAATTGATTCGATGTCGCTTGTGTTCCGCGCGTACTATGCCATGCAGCGCGGACGACCACTTACCGCTCCGAACGGCGAACCGACCGGCGCAGTGTTCGGCTTCGCCAACATTCTTACGTCGCTTATCGAAAAAGAGAAGATTGATTATATCGCGTGTGTGTTCGATACCAAAGAGCCGACGTTCCGGCATAAGATGTACGAGCCGTATAAGGCGAACCGGCAGGCATTTCCCGAAGAGCTTGTTCCGCAGCTTGCCCGCATCAAAGAACTTATTGACCTGCTTGGCATCAAGCGGATTGAAATGCCGGGCTACGAAGCGGACGATATTATCGGCACTCTTGCCACCGAAGGCGAGCGCAAAGGCGTGGATGTTCTCTGCGTGACAAGCGATAAGGATTATTATCAACTTGTTGATTCACGTGTGCGGTTGCTCAAACCAAGTTCGGGCGCGGACTACGAGCAACACGGCGAGAAAGAATGTTACGATAAGTTCGGTGTTGAGCCGGGCAAAGTGATTGATGTGCTCGCGCTTATCGGCGACACAAGCGACAACATACCGGGCGTGAAAGGCGTGGGCGAGAAATCCGCCATCCCGCTGATTCAAGAATACGGTTCGCTTGAAGCACTCTACGAGAATATCGAAAAGATTGACAAAGCGGGACTCAAATCAAAACTTGTCGAGAACCGCGACATGGCGTTCCTCTCGAAAGAACTTGTCACCATCCACCGCACAATGGACATCGGTTTCGGCTTTGAGGAATGCAAGATGAACAAGCCCGACTACGCCGCACTCGACCACTTGTTGGAATCACTCAACTTCCGCACATTGCGGGCAAAGTTCCAGCAAAAATCCGGTGTTGCGCCAAACACAAGCACTGCCCCGCCGTCACAAGCGGCACAAGAACCCTTGGCGGACGACGCAGAGCAAAGCGCGCCCATGCGTACGATTCGGGATGTGGAACACGACTATATTCTTGTTGATACCGACGCGAAACGTGCGGCAATGATTGAGGATCTGTCCGCCGCATCCACTATTGCCTTCGACTTGGAAACAACCTCGCTCGATGCAATGCAATGCGAGATTGTTGGCGTTGCGCTTTCGGCGCGTAAAGGTCGCGCATTTTACATTCCGATCCCACCGCATACTGCTAACACGTCGGGCGGCGGTTCATACACACGCACTATTCCTCCTGCACCGCGAGTTCAAGAAATGTCGCTCTTCGATGATGAACCTGCGGATGAAGAAACCACACACGTGGAATCACACACGGAAAGACATCAGATACAGGATATTCTGCCGCAAGACATCGTGCGGTTACTTACCAATCCTGCTATCAATAAAGTTGGTCAAAACGCCAAGTACGACGCACTCATACTGAAACGCTACGGAGTCGAGGTTGAGCCGATCACCTTCGATTCGATGCTTGCAAGCTATGTGCTGAATCCTGATAGCTCGCACGGGATGGACGCGATGGCGCAGAGGTGGCTTCAATACCTGCCTGTTTCGATTACCACGCTCATCGGTACGAAGAAGTCGGAGCAGATTTCCATGCGTGATGTTGAGGTGAGCCGCGTGGCTGAATACGCCGCCGAAGATGCCGATATTACCTTTCAACTTTGCGAGTTACTCAGCGAAAAATTACTGGCTGAACCCAAACTTGATTCGCTTGCCCGCACCATTGAGTTTCCGGTGATGAATGTGCTGACGCAGATGGAGTTCAACGGCGTAGCGATTGACACAAGCAAGCTCTCCGACATCTCCGCCCACATCAAAGAAGAAACAGCCGCGTATCGCGAAAAGATATTCAAAGAAAGCGGTGGCATTGAGTTCAACATTGACTCGCCTAAGCAAATTGGCGAAGTGCTGTTCGAGCGTATGAATATCCCCGCACTCAAAAAAAACAAAACGGGGTATTCCACCGATGCAAGCGTGTTAAGCGAGCTTGCAACGGACTTCCCTATAGCACAATATATCTTGGAATATCGCGGGTTGCAGAAACTACAGAACACATACGTCGAGGCATTGCCACGGATGATAAATCCGCACACTGGACGCATCCATACAACCTATAATCAAACCATTGCCGGAACGGGTCGGCTGTCGAGCGTCGAGCCAAACTTGCAGAACATTCCCATCCGCACTGCGCTTGGCAGAAGTATCCGCACCGCCTTTGTCCCGCAAGCAAAGGATGCAGTGATATTCAGCGCCGACTACTCGCAAATAGAACTCCGCATCATGGCGCACGTCTGCAATGATGAAACACTGACGAACGCCTTTATCAACGGGCACGACATCCACAAAGCAACGGCGGCAAATCTTTTTGGTGTGGAGTTGAATGATGTTACAAGCGATATGAGACGAATCGCCAAGACAGTGAACTTTGGTATTATGTATGGTCAAGGTGCATTTGGTCTGGCGGGACAACTTGGTATTCCACAAGGCGAGGCACGTGCAATTATCTCTCAATACTTCGAGCGGTATGCAAGTATCAAAAAGTATATGGATGATACTATTCACCACGCCGAACTGCATGGCTATGTGGAAACCATGATGGGACGGCGCAAATGGTATCCCGACATCACAAGCCGGAATCGCAACATCAAGGCGGCGGCGGAACGCGCGGCTATCAATATGCCGATACAAGGCACGGCGGCGGACATGATGAAGATTGCGATGATAAACCTACATCAAGCTATGAAGCACCATAAGTTTCGCTCGCTGATGATGCTGCAAGTACATGATGAGCTTGTCTTCGAGGTCATGCCCGGTGAACTTGACGACCTCCGCTCACTTGTAAAAGAAACTATGGAAGCCGCACTCCCGCTTGGTCGCGTGCCTGTGCTTGTCGAAACCGGTGTGGGCATGAACTGGGATGAGGCGCATTAGGAGAGAGAATTATTCTCAGTCCTAAAGTGATTGTAACTTCCGCGAACTGTGTATGTTGTACCAGAACGTAACACGGGTATCACGAACAAACGCCTTATGGAATATTTCACAGAACGAATCACAATCGCCCCTGCACTTTGTAGCGGCAAACCTACAATTCGTGGTAAGCGTACGCCGCACAAATTTTCAATCGTGAATTTGTGGTAAAATGTACTGTCGCTTGAGCCAGAATAAGTAGTACTAATATTTTTAGTACATGGGATTCAGATGAGTTCATCTTTCAGTTATTTATCAAACTTATGAATTCGAAAATATTCATGTTTGAATTCCCTCCATCTTTCAATATGTGACTCAGTAAAATAACAATCATTTTCCGTCTTTCCGAGATATTCCAGTATATTATCTTTTGAACTGTGAACTATGGTATTGAGATATTGATAAGTTTCTTTTACTCCAGCAGAAACTAAATACTCTCCATCAAAACCCATAGAACTATCCATATCAATATTTTTGGTATCCCAAAAAATCCAAATATTCTCTGGTAACTTAAAAAGCGATAATAAGAAGCCGGAAAAATATAGGTTCTCAAAGTCACCGTAAAACTCATCATAAACACTATCGTTATCATACTCTCTCCATTTCCTTTCTTCATTGAAGAGAAACCTGACAATCTCATAGTCAGTATCCTTCATATCGTTGTAAATAGCAATATTGAGTCTTAATCTTTCATAATGATTTGAATTATTGATACCTATCTCAAAACGATAATTCTCCAACAGACTTGGATTCTGCCTTACTAAATCAAGCTCTGATTTGTAATTCTCAAATGGATTCATGATTCGAAGATAACATCGAATCTCACTATACTCACCTATCTTTAGTATTATCTAATTATACTTTTGAGCGATGAATTGGGATAAGGCACTACCACTTGGTCGTGTACCAGTATCAGTTGAAACCGGAGTAGGCATGTATTGGGATGAGGCGCATTAAGTGATATACGAGACACATCACGCACCATGTGTACCAGAGAAAAGTATGACGTTGCATCGCTCCTCTTTTCTAATTTTCTTTCTATACCCCGCCGTGTGCCTGCATTGGTACTGCGGATAACAGCCCATCAAAGCACGACTACACTATGATTCAAACCACACAAGAGCCGGACACCGCACGCGAACACGAAGAACGCCCGTCGTACATGCCGATTAACCAATGGCGCGAGGATGAACGACCCCGCGAACGGCTGCTGCGCCACGGTGCCGCCGCATTAAGCGATGCCGAACTGCTTGCCATTATGATTGCCAAAGGCACACGCGGCTTTTCCGCACTCGATGCCGCACGCGAATTGCTGACGAAGTTTCCCACCCTTGCCGATATGAGCGCGCGCGATGTGAGCGAGATTGCAAAAACAAAAGGCATAGGACAGGTCAAGGCGATCACCCTTGCCGCCGCATTTGAACTCAGCCGCCGTATCGAGAGCGCACCGTTCCAAACAAAGACCGTGTTCCGCTCGCCGCAAGATATTGCCGCATACTACATTCCCCGAATGCGCGGCAAGATGAAAGAGTCGTTCCACGTGATGTTGCTCAACACCGCCAATCAGATTTTCCGCGAAGTGCAGGTCAGCGAAGGGTCGCTGAACGCAAGTATCGTCCATCCGCGCGAAGTGTTCCGGCTTGCAATCAGCGAGTCGGCGGCAAGCATCGTGGTTTTGCATAACCATCCGACCGGTAACACCGAACCATCACGCGAAGATATTGCCATTACAAAACAACTCGCCGATGCGGGCAATGTGGTGGGCATCAAACTGCTCGACCATCTTATCATCGCGGGCGACACCTTCACAAGTTTTGTTGAGCGCGGCTTGATGTAATCATGCCATGTCACTTCGCAGTTCGCAGAGTGACATTCCGCTTCGTATTCTTGCAGCATATTCCAAGCGGGATATTCACTCTAATGCTCGAACACATTCAACTCTAACACTACACCCATGACTCAGAACCGTTTTGTATCGCTCCGCCGGTTAGCTCCGATTGCCATTCTCGGCATTGCAACCGCACTTGCCATATTCCTTGATTCATGCGGCGATTCATCATCGCCCGTTACGCCAACCGCTCCCCGCACGGCACGCTCCATCCATACCGAAACGGGATTCCCGCTCGATGCCGACACGTCCGACGATTACCATATCAAACGCGACCAATACGAAATCTCCTACAATCCCGGGCTAAATGTCGCCAACTGGGTTGCATGGAACGAAAACGCATCGTGGTATGGTCCGGCAGATCGTTGCGACTGCTTCCAACCCGACACAAACCTTCCTAAAACCTTTACGTTGGTTACACCCGGTTTATACACAAGCAGCGGCTACGACCGCTCGCATATCTTAGGCAGCGAAGCCCGGACACGCAACGCCGACGACAACCGCTTTACGTTTTACATGCCGAATATCTTTCCGCAAACACCAAGCATGAACCAAGGCACGTGGGCAAGCATGGAACGCTTTGCCGACTCGCTCTGCAATAAGGCGAATAAGGAACTCTACGTGGTGGCGGGCGGCGTGTATAAAACGCGCAACCGCATCAAGAATGTGGTTACGATTCCCGACTCATGCTGGAAGATTATCGTCGTGTTGGAGCGCGGGCAAACCGTCGGCGCAATCACTGCATCAACGCCCGTCTATGCGGCTATGATGAATAACGGAACATACACAACGGCAACCAACGACTGGCGTTTGTATAAAACCACTGTCCGCGCCATCGAGCAAAGCACGGGATATTCGTTGCTGCGCGATGTGCCGCAATCCGTTCAGGATATTATTGAAACGCGGGTGTGGTAATCCCGCCTCTCTATCAAAATAAACCGCCTGTAACGTTGTATTGATTCTCAGTTTACCTTTCTGAATCGAAGGTATTAGGATTCATGATTTAATAGGGTATAACTATAATCTTTACTATGAAAACTAAAAGAACGCTCTTCGAACAAAAAGCATTTATAGCGGCTTTACTACTTTTCTGTATAACGGAAAGCATGGCTCAATACCAACCGCCCATGTTTGCAGTCCGGCAGGAACAACAGATGTACTTTCGTTACAACTTCTATAGTAACGAACTTGACTCTTGTATTGTCCGTTGTATGATTGGTGAATTTAATGCTGTGTCAGCTTCTGCAATCATTCGACTACCACTAAATTTTATTGCGGAGGATGTTTTTATCAATGGTGATACCAACCAAGGCGTGAATCAGAATCTTGCTGACACCTCAACGACATCACCGTTTATTATCCCTGCGTCGGCAATGACCCTTTCCTACTTCAAGTATATGAATGTTAATTCAAAGCCCATTGGTTCAGGGAATTTCAGAAATCATATTGAGTCAGCAAACTCGTATGACGAGTACTGGAATATCGGGACGGGAAAGAACAGCGAACGGGTTGAGTTTGTCATTGAGTTGATTGACGCACGTACAAAGAATCGTATTTGTATCATTGATTCATTTGGAGTTTTACCGAATCCAGCATCGCCTGTTATCCAACGGTATGGCGCAAATGCCGATCAATTCTACACGAGTATTTCGCTGTCCGGTCTGCCTGTTGGCGATACGGTAAAAGTTAGAATCATACCTAAACGCTGGGGACCGACTCCCTTCGGACTGGCACTTGGTCAGGATTATTTGTCCGGTAATCATTCGGCAACCGTTGCAAATGTGAATGGTAAAATCGAGACAATCACAACGCAGTATGCAGATACGCTGAAACTCATGTATTGGTACGCCATTCGAGATTACTATGACAGCATAATAACAGCAACCGGTAAACTGCCTCAGCATTTACTTGATCCTCCGTTAGGATACGAGCAACAATACTTCTCTCGATATTACGATTCAGTTGGAGTAACCAATTATGGTAATATATACCAAACGAAGTATCAATTACTTGCAAAGCTGGCTGTAGGCGGTACTGATGAAAATACCAACTCGGATATCAGCCCTACATCACTAGTTATTACCTCAGTTATACCTTTGCCATCATCAGGAGGATTAATAACAGTGATAGTCAATAATACAGGTGAGTCCCCTATTACTATACAACCGGCAATCTATGATTTGAGTGGTAATAAAATTGAGTGCAACTCTTGGCACAACAGTACATTGACGAAAGGATTCAATACTCTGACGTTCAATGTAAAAGACGTTGCCTCGGGAACGTACAATATCATTCTCTTCGGTGGTGGAAACGAAGTTTATACCAAAGCGCGGTTTATCATCCAACGATAGAGTACCGGTTCAGTACATCATCAGAATATTGTTTCATAACTTCTCAATCTTAGATTGATAACGAGGATTGCAGAAGTGATACAAAAAATACACGGGCGCAACGTCGTAAGATATTGCGCCCATGTTGTAATTGACCTCTTCACTTAATCACACCTCGCTCTTAAAAGAAACCACCGGTCACATTGTAATGCGGCTGTTTAATCCAGTCGAACCCTAAAGCATTTTGTGCTTCGATTCCCTGCATCGGCGGGTTGAGTTTCTCGAAAATCATATCATAATCAACCATAATACGCACAAGGTCGCGGTAGCCCACTTTCGGCTGCCATTCCAACTGCCGTATCGCCTTGCTGATATCGGCTTGCAGCCAATCAACTTCGGTCGGGCGGAAGTACTTTGGAAGTATCTCGATAACCGTGCTGCCCGGCTTAACGACATTGCTGAACGCATCCGCCACGCTGCGGACAATTCCTTTTTCCTCTACGCCGCTGCCCCGCCACTCAAGGTCAATGCCCGCATAGGCAAACGCATCGGTGACGAACTCACGCACAGTGTGGGTATCGCCCGTACCCACGGCGTAGTCGTCGGCGGTGTCGTGTTGCAGCATCAGCCACATCATCTGTACGTATTCGGGTGCAAAGCCCCAGTCGCGCTTGGCATCAAGATTCCCCAAGAAAAGTGTGGACTGCTTGCCACTGAGGATGTGCGCCAATGCACGGGTAATTTTCCGCGTGACAAATGTTTCGCCACGGCGCGGCGATTCATGGTTAAAGAGAATCCCGTTGCACGCAAACATCCCGTAGGCATCGCGGTAGTTCCTTACCATCCAGTACGAGTACAGCTTGGCAATCGCATACGGGCTTTGCGGCTCGAATGGAGTGGTTTCACTTTGCGGAGCGGGAGCCGAACCGTACAACTCGCTCGACGACGCTTGATAGAACTTACTCTTCACGCCGCTGCGACGGATTGCTTCCAATATCCGCGTTGTTCCCAACCCTGTTGTGTTGCCGGTATATTCGGGCATGTCGAAACTTACGCGCACGTGGCTTTGCGCGCCCAAGTGATACACCTCGTCGGGTTGAATCGTGTACATTAGTTCGGTCAGCAAGCCCGGGTCGCTGAGGTCGCCGTAGTGCAAGTGCAGCCGCGTATCCTTGGCGTTCGGGTCTTGATACACATGGTCAATGCGGTTGGTGTTGAAAATGCTTGAGCGGCGAATAATGCCGTGAACGGTGTATCCGCAATGCAGAAGGTATTCGGTAAGGTACGAGCCGTCCTGTCCGGTGATACCGGTTATCAAAGCTGTTTTCATGCGTCCGTGCGTTAGGTTGTATATGTTGAATAATCAAAAATCGGAGATTTCCCCCAGAGCCGTACAAATGTAATGCCGAACGTCCACGTGGCGGGTGTGAAGGGAACTAAGTGTGCAGGTAACGGGTGGGATGGATTCCGTGTACATCATAGCAACTATCGTGTCTCTACTCATGTCAATCTGTGATGATAAGTTTGTTATATGTAATAAACCGATTGTTACTTGACACGTGAACATGATACAGACCGCTTGGAAGATTGCCACGATGAAGAATGATTGTTTCTCCCGATAAAGGTGTTATTTGCCTAAAAAGCTGACCGTTTACGTTATAGATATGTACGGTTATGTTTTGCATACGAACATTTATATGAATCTTGGTCTGCACGGAAAATGGATTAGGGTATATCACCACCTCATTTTCAGATTCATCGTGGATATGAACCGACGTTGATAACAAAGAGCATACTGAGTTTGATACCACCGGACGAGTAGAATTCACAGAAGAAAACGTACCGTTACCAAGCTGTCCGTAATTATTTCTCCCTGATGCCCACAGGATGCCGTCCTCGGTCAAAAAAAGAGAATGTTCTCTCGTCGCTTCGGCATGAATAATCCTCGCTGATGCCCATGTTGAAACCACTTGTACCGGAGTGTGCCTGTCAGTGGCAGTGCCATCACCAAGTTGACCATCGTTATTACCACCACTGTTAAGTCCGCACGACCAAACAGTCCCGTCATTTTTTACGAACACAGAATGAATCCCACCGGCTTCCGCCATTGTAACTCCAGAGAGTGCCGTTACTTGGCTCGCAGTATTCTTATTAGTTATTGACCCGTCACCTAATTGTCCGTATTGATTTCTTCCGCTTGAATAAACAGTTCCGTCGTTTTTAACAAAGAGCGAATGCCACTCGCCGGCGGAGATGTGAATAATTCCGGAAAGAACGCCGACTTGGATAGGCACATTGCTGGAAGTGGTAGAGCCATTTCCGAACTGACCAAATCCATTATGACCGCACGCCCATACTGTACCGTCATTCTTTAAAAAAAGTGAAAACTCCGCACCTGCCGCTACTTGAATAACTCCTGTTATCCCCTTTACCTTTACTGGGATATTTTTATGTGCAGTTGTTCCATCCCCTAATTGTCCGGCGGAATTTGCTCCGCACGCCCATACCGTACCATCGCTATTGAGAAAGAGTGAATGCTCCCCGCCTCCTGCAGCCCGTACTATACCGCTGAGTCCGCGTACCTGCACAGGTGATTGCTTATTCGTGTTCGACCCGTCACCTAATGAACCTAATGAGTTTCTACCACAAGCCCACACTGTGCTGTCGCTTTTTACAAATAATGAATGAAACAAACCGCCTGCAACCTGAATAATTTTTGTTAGCCCCGGAACTTGTGTGGCTGTATGTTGCTCAAGGATATTCCCGTTACCCAACTGACCAAAACCATTATATCCCCATGACTGAACGGTACTATCGGCACATATGGCAAGAGAGTGCCGCCCTCCTGCTGCAATTTTTTGTGCCACAAGAAGTACCGGGGTCATAAAAAATGCACTGACTACAACAAAGAACAGTGATGTATTCATTATGGTTATTGGGTTACGTAAAGGCATTTCATTGTGAGTTTAACTCTTTGCTGACAGATGATTGGTTCTACCGATAGCGGGCAATAAGTGTTGCCAGTGATTATACAGTAGGGTATGTTGGTCTGCTCCAGATTTTTCACGCGCAACATAACAACACAACA